>JAKASN010000001.1:0-21540 GCA_021819025.1 Actinomycetes bacterium
GATCTGTCGTGAGGTTTCGTCGTCATCCCAATGCGATTATCCGAGAGGAGATTTCAGACTTCTTTGGCGGTGACGAATTCCTGCAAGACTTCCAAGACGGCAAGTCGAGCGATAACCTCGCTTCGGTATTCATGGCAAACCTACGTCGCCTCAGTCAATTTAAGTACTCTCGGTCTTTCAAGATGGTCAATCAGCGGGGAAAGGACAACTTTTTGATCTTTGCAACCCAACACCCGAAAGGGTTGGAAGCAATAAAAGATGCCATGTGGAAAGTTGACCCGACTCGTGGCAAGCGCTTTTCCGACATCGAAAATGACCCCTTGTTCGCTGGCGTGCCTGATTTCAGGGGCTTCGTGGATGGGGTCGTCGTTAGGTTTCAGGGTCAGGAAGTCACTATTACACAAATTGAAGACTTTGTTCTCGAGGACACCGACTTCCGCAGCAGCGATCTGAGGGGCCAGGTGCTTCGACCGCTCGAACGACGAGGTGCGATCTCGGTCAACCGTCCTGGTAGAACAGGCTTCCCGGTCGGAACGACTGTCCGGTTTCTCTAGCCGTGGATTCCGGCCCTGGCTTTGGGTAGTTCGCTCCATGTGGCGCCATCTAGAATTCGGCCATTTTGCTTTGGCGTTCTGCCGCCCCATTGCTTGAAGAAGAACGCGGTATTCGTCTCGGCGCAACGATCCCGGACCACTCTCACCCAAATAGGATCAATTGGCCTCGCACCGATGCCCGACTCTCCACCAACGATGACCCAATCGATCCTATCCAGATCGAGTTCCACTGGACCCAGGAGAGGCTCCACTGAGAGAAAGCGTACCGCTGCCGGGACTTCCTTTAGGTGCCGTGTGCGAAATGCATACTTCTGATTCTCGACCGAGACACCCATCCACACGTTGCTCGGCCATTCCAATTGGTCGGCGATCGCTCGGAGGCGATGTGATCGCTTTGTGAGAACTTGGTATTGATGTTGTGGTGTTGCTTTCATCACGTCAAAGACACGCCGTATGAAGTCTTCGGGAACTCGCTCATGGAAGAGGTCGCTCATGGAATTGACGAACACCGTCTTCGGTGCATGCCAGGTAAATGGAAGGTCGAGGGTATCAGGATGCACCGTCACGTCGAAGCCTGGTCCGCTGGTTCGAGGATCGCCGTCGTTTTGATATTTTGGCTGTCCCATTGCCTTTAGCCTCTTGGCCAGCGTCATCGCATAGCAGTGATCACATCCGGGGGAGGTGCGGTCGCAGCCCGTTGTCGGGTTCCAGGTCACCTCGGTCCATTCGATTGCTGTCGCAGCCATACTCGTCTCCTCTGTGTAGTCACTCATATCGGAAGACTAAAGCGGCCATAATACGCCTTCAGAAAAGCGGTATTCGGCACACAACGCCCCGAGGGTATCTTATCTAGCGTCTGCGACACCAAGACGGGCGATGCCGAATACATATCAGTCAGGCATCCACGCAACTCTTGTCTCTAGCTCGAGTCAAAAAATGTGGGGACTATGTCCTCTGATGGGCCTGTCGTCGGTCGGCATCTCGCATAATGCGGATGCTCCTGAAGGCCCGCCCACCATCGCGCCATCGATGGAATCCCTGACCGACAAGTTGCGTAACGGACTGTGTACAAATTCGGTTGCAGCGTAGCGGCGGTCCATTCCCAATCGGGGCATGCCTCTGCGGTCACATTCGCCCACGCTGTCGCATCCGTGGAGTAATCTGACTAGTTGTGGCAACTCCGCTAAGTAATCTCCAACCAGCAAAAACCGTCCAGTGGTCTCCATCTGGCCCAGTTTCCGCCCAAGTGTCAGGCACCCGTGCACTTTTCGGCAGCGACCCCTACGGCCAACCGATGCAGATACTGCTCGGGCGCCTGAACCCGAGTTCTTCGCCTACTAAGGAGCTCTTCGCTGGGCTGTATAGCCAATTCAGGGGAAAGCTGACCGTTCCCCTGGCGGTAGTGCTGCAGGACGCTAAGGAACAGGTGTGGATCTTTGGTCCAAATTCGGAAGGGTCTGTAGTCGGGCCGATCTCGACCAGCCAAGCCGAGCGGATCCTGCAGGCGGCGCTCGATGAGCCCCTCGGACAGGCCGCCACCAATCTGCTGGTCAAATACTTTGAGTCGCTCTCCGCCTCGGCAATGCCCGGCGTCACCAATACTGGGCTTTTCGCCTCGCATTACCTTAGAACCTCAGCGTCTGATCGCCCTGATTGGCCAACAAAGTCCCAAGAGGCCGATGCAATACTGCCAAAACGTGGGGAATCGCTCATCAAGGGCCTCGGATTCACGACCTCCCAGGAGGGAACCTCAGCGTTGATTCTAAAGAACGGCGCCAACGCCAATCGCGCCGTGGCAGTTCTACTGGAGGAGACCGAGTCCTTCAATCAATCCTCGAAGCGATTGGTCGACTCTCCGGTATCGTTTGGCCTCGCATTAGCACAGGCACGCGAGATTCCCTGGCTCATCGCAATTCGCCGATCACAGATTCGCCTCTATTCGGCTAGACCGAATGAAGGTGTCGGCCGTAAGGGGCAATCGGAGACCTACTTCGAAGTCGACATGGCAGTGGTCGACGATAATTTCAAGGCGCTGGTGCCGCTGATCTTTTCCGCTTCCGCACTCAGCCCAGCGGGAAGCACCGAGGAGATCCTCACCGAAAGCTCCAAGTTCGCCGTCTCCCTTGGTGCCCGGCTACGCAATCGAATCTACGACCGGGTAATACCGCAGCTATCGGTCGCGGTAGCATCCGCGATGCTGGATCGCGGCAACGCTCTTGATATCCACGGGCTCGATGTCGCCTATGGTGCTACCTTGCGGATCCTCTTCCGCCTTCTCTTTCAGGCCTATGGCGAGGATCGAGCCCTCTTGCCATATGGCAAGAATTCGGTCTATGACCGCCATGCGCTAAAGACTATCGCCAAGGAGCTAGCGAATGACTCCAACGCGAGCTTTGATGCGAACTCGGACTCCTACTGGAGGGACATCACCAACGTCTGGACGGTAATCGACAAAGGCGACAATAGCTGGGGCGTACCGCCCTATGACGGCGGACTCTTTTCGACCGAAGACGAGGAGGGCCAGCTTCTCGCTGCGATCTCGATTGACAACTCCGTCTTTGCGAGTTGTCTGAGGGCTCTGCTTGTCGATGAAACCGAAGACCATGCTGTCGGGCCGGTTGATTTCAGATCCCTGAGCGTGAGAGAGTTCGGAACGATCTACGAAGGATTGCTGGAAAGCTCGCTCTCGCTTGCCGAAGTTGACTTGACCCTGGATAAGAACGAAACCTGGGTGCCAGCCAAAGATGGCGATCAGGTAAAAGCTCAATCAGGCCAACCGTACTTTCATAATGCATCGGGTGCGCGCAAGGCAACGGGTTCTTATTTCACACCGTCGTTTTTGGTGGATCACCTCATCGAGCATTCTCTACAACCCGCGCTCGATAACCACCTCGCTCGAGTGCTCAAAGCCCTCGAAGCAGGGGATGAACCCAAAGCCGCGAGGATCTTCTTTGATTTCCGGGTAGCAGATCTCGCCATGGGATCGGGACATTTCCTCATCTCTGCCATTGATCACATCGAGGCTGGGATGAACGCCTTTCTGGTTGGGCACCCGATCGCACAGGTTGAAAACGAACTGCAAGCCTTAGCGGATTCTTCCAAAGAGGCGCTTGGGGACTTTTCTCCGAACGTGGAACTCGAACGCTCTTCCTTGTTGCGTCGCCAGATCGCCAGGCGTTGCATATACGGGCTCGACATCAACCGCATTGCGGTGGAATTGTCGCGCGTTGCCATCTGGATTCACACCTTCGTGCCCGGACTTGCCATGTCATCTCTTGATCACGGGCTGGTCCATGGCAATTCACTCACCGGGATCGGAACCATCGACGAGGCCCTCGCCGAGCTCGATCCGGGAACCAAGAAGTACAAGGGCAGCCTGTTTCGCGATGCGATCGAGAATCTGCTCGAGAAGTCGGCATCACTTTTGGCCGATGTCGCGGCGTCATCTGAAGCTACCGCATCCGAAGTTCACGAAGCGAACCTCAAAGTCGCCAAGGCCAAGGTCGAGTCTTCCTACATCCGCGAACTCTTTGACGTGGCTCTGGGGATTCGACTTGGTTATGTGAGACGAGGCACCAGCTTCGATCCTGAATCGATAAAGAAGTACACCTCGGATCCACAGATCAGAGATCTGATTCAAAAACTGCGGCCAGCGCACATGGCGTACCTCTTTCCGGAAGTCTTCGTCAGGGAGCGCCCCGGATTTGATGTGCTGGTGGGCAATCCGCCGTGGGAAAAGATCAAGGTGGAAGAAGAAGGCTGGTGGGGACTTCGCTATGCGCGCCTGCGGTCACTTTCGCAAATCGAGAAGAACAGAGTCCTCAAGGAGCTTCGTGCGACGCGATTCGATCTGGAGGCCGAGTACCAGGCAGATATCAAGAGCACGGATTTTATCCGCTCGGTAATTTCCAAGGGCCCGTACCCGGGCATAGGTTCGGGAGACATCGACCTGTATCAGGCCTTCGCCTGGCGCAACTATCAGCTCCTACGCACTGGCGGTTACTTCGGCCTGGTACTGCACCGTGGAGCGCTAGCAGGTTCGGGGACCAAGATCTGGCGTGAGGAAATTCTCGATCATGCGAGTTTTACTTCGGTGAATCTGCTCACGAATTCGCGGAAGTGGGTATTCGCGGACGTTCACGGGCAGTACAACGTAGGTTTGGTTTGCGTCTCCAAGCAAAAGTCCGAGAAGGTGCTCTTCAACGGCCCATTCACGTCGAAACAGGCGTTCTTTGAGGGGCGCGAGTTGTTTGCGCGCATCGACTCTGGGACCTTCAAGTCTTGGACCTCCACGAGTGCGTTCCCCTGGGTGCCTAATGAGCAGTGCCTGGAAGTGTTTCTGCAGATGCGAAAGCACCCTAGATTCGACGCAAAGGAGGGGTTCGAGTTCCGGCCGGTGCGAGAACTCGATACCTCTATCAACAAGGACCTCTACGACTTCGATCTGGCGAATCCCAGCGGAGACGTGCGGGTGCTAACGGGAGGCTCGTTCGGAATTTGGAATCCGGATTTCGGTCCTCCATATGCGTTCGCGCATTCCGCTGAGGTATTTCCGTTCCTCGAGAACAAGCTGGTAAATCAGCGCAATAACAAGCGCTCTGCGTTTTACGGCTTGACCGATCAACAACTCACCCCGCGGCCCTGGCAAAGACCTCGAATTGCATTCCGAAACGTGACGAACTCAACTAATACCCGTACTGTCATCGCGTGCCTTCTACCGGCGGACATAGTCACGGTCGAGCCGAGCCCATTCTTCTTGCGGACCACAGGAACGAACAGGGACGATGCGTACTTGCTTGGAATCTTGGGATCTCGGATACTCGACTGGTACGCACGTAGATTCGTGGAGTTACACCTGACTTTCGAAATTCTCAACCCCATGCCAATCCCGCGCCCGGCACCCGAGGATCCATTGCGCATTCGAGTCATCGAAATAGCTGGCCGCCTCGCGGCTGTCGACGGGAGATATTCGGATTGGGCGAGCCAGGTTGGGGTTGAAGTTGGATCGGTCACCAACGCTGCCGAAAAAGCTGATCTCATCGCAGAGCTCGATGCTGTCGTTGCGCATCTCTACGGCCTGACCGAGAAGCAGTTGGTTCACGTCTTTGAGACGTTTCACGTGGGGTGGAAATACCAAGATCGCTTGGATGCAACGCTGGTTCATTTTGCCAAGTGGGCAGCTACGCGGTGAATCAGTTTGACCCCAGCGCAAATGAGCAGCGGTTCCCGCCCGTCTTTGCTACCAATAACCCCGAGACCAAGGAAACCGTAGCTGAAAAGATTCGCCTTCTCATCAAAGGGTCGCTGAGCGGTCTCGCCGTCGCGCCAAACATGGCAATCGCATCGGCCTATATCAACCCCGCCGGCTTTGCACTCATCGCCGATCAACTGGAGCGTATCCCCCGGGTCCGCCTGCTGCTTGGCGCCGAACCCGAGAGCGGGGCTACCAAAGACGGCTCGGCGGACTATCTCGCGGATCCCACATGGTTGTCAAAAGTTCTTGTCCTACATGAGGAGTGGCTAAAGGCCGAACGCGACCTCACCGGCTTTTCCAAGACCAACGACCAAAATGCCCGCCGGATGCTGAATTGGCTCTTATCCAGGGACGAGGCTGGAGGATCACGGGTCGAAGTGCGGCGCTATGCGAAGGGCTTTCTACATGGCAAAGCGTTCATTATCGACCACTCCAACTACTCGGCCCTGCTCGCTGGGTCCTCCAACTTTACCTTCGCTGGGTTATCGCTCAATCGAGAGCTGAATCTTGGATATCCAAATACCGGTGAGACCTATCGGGTGCAGCGCTGGTTCGACGATCTCTGGGAAGAATCGGAATCATATGACCTCGCGGGTCTCTACCAAGACCGCTGGGAACCGCACAGCCCTTGGATGATCTTCATGCGGATGCTGTATGAACTCTACGGGGATAGCGAAGACGACCAGAAGGTCGAAGCGGGACTGCCCCTCACCAAGTTCCAGCGAGATGGCGTAGCGAGAATGCTGCGCCTTATCAACGAGAACGGCGGGGTTCTGGTGGCCGATGAGGTGGGACTCGGCAAGACCTATCTCGCTGGCGAAGTGATCCGCCGTGCAGTGGAGGTGGATCGACAAAAGGCGCTGATAGTTTGTCCGGCGGCGCTCAAGAGAACCGTTTGGGACAAGTTCCTCGACAAATATGGGTTTTCCCGCCGAGCTAAAGCGATCTCGTTTGACCAGCTCCGTCTCAGCTACGACCAGGATGAAGCATTTCGTGCCGAACTGGATGATTACGCACTCGTTGTGATCGACGAAGCCCACAACTTGAGAAACCCCAATACCTCCAGAGCTGGGGTGGTCAATGCTCTTCTCGGTGGGCGTCACTCCAAGCGGGTGGTACTGCTTACCGCGACTCCGGTCAACAACTCGCTGATGGACCTCTATAGCCTCATCTCCTATTTCATCAAGAACGACGGCAATTTCGCCCACGTCGGAATCCCATCGATCCGCGAGTACATCAAGTCAGCCCAGGCGCTCGATCCCGACAGCCTCTCCCCCCAGCACCTCTTTGACCTTATGGACCAAGTGGCAGTAAGGCGCACCCGGCGATTCGTCAAGAAGAACTACGCCGGGGATCGGATCGAATTGCCCTCGGGCAAGGTGGAGACGATAACCTTTCCCAAGCCGGTAGTGGAGCGGATCGACTATGAGTTAGACGAGCAAGGCACCGAGTTATTGGATGCGGTATTGCGTGCCATCAGCGTTGACGAAAACGATCCCTTGGTAGTTGATTTTGCCCATCGGCACTACCGGGCTGACAAGCTGCTTTTAGCCAGATATACCGCGAGCGCATACCTCAGATCTGGCGACCTAGAGCTATTTCAGCTGAAGAACTCGGGACTGTTGCGCTCAGCTCTTCTCAAGCGCCTGGAGAGCAGCCCGATCGCACTAGCCAAGACCTTCAATACCATGATTGCGTCGCACAACACTTTCTTGGATGCGTTAGAACATGGACTCGTGCTGGCTGGCGAGGCACTGAGCGAATGGACCTCATCTGGGGATGAAGATCTTGATGTCTTTATCGCGGCATTGGATGAAAAAGCCCAAACCCAAGTCCAGCGAGCCGAGAACTTTCACGCTGACGAACTCGCTCAAGACGTACGCGCCGATCTCGAGCTTCTCATGATCCTGCGGGATCTGGCGCATAAAGTAGCTGAAACCTCCGACAACAAAGCCGCCCGGCTCATCGAGGAACTGAGAAGGATCGCAGATCTGGCCTCCAGAGTGGATCAATCGGGCTTGTCGGAGTCGAGCAGGAGAAAGACCATCGTCTTTTCCAGCTTTGCCGATACCGTAATCAACCTTCAAGCCCGCGTTGAACAAGCGATCAACGACGCTACTTCTGATGACCCGCTTTCTAAGTTCCGTGGGAGGATCGGCAGACCGGTATATGGCGCCCAAGGGGGAACCGACCAGGAACAGCGCGCCAGCGAGATTGAGCACTTTGCCCCCGAAACCGCTGGGAACTTGAGCGACAGCGGAAAGCCGCTATCTGATGATCTTTATGATCTCCTTTTTGCCACCGACGTTCTTTCCGAAGGCGTCAACCTCCAGCAGGCGGGGCGGATGATCAACTACGACCTCCCCTGGAACCCGATGCGCCTGGTCCAGCGAAGTGGGCGAATCGATCGTATCGGATCAAAGCACAGCTACATCCATATCGGGTGCTTCTTCCCCTCTGATCACTTGAATGAGATACTGCGTTTGGAAGAGATTCTGATGCGAAAGCTCGCCTATGCCGATGCGGCGATCGGATCCAGTACCGTTCTTCCCGGACAGCGACACAAGTCAGATATGGTTCTCATCGATACCCGTGAACAGATCGAGGCTTTGGCGCGCCAGGAATCCGATCTATTTGACTTTGACGGGGATCCCGGTGCGCTCTCCGGCGAGGAGTACCGTCGGAGACTGGAAAAGGCCCTGGAGGATCCGACTTACAAACGCCGCGTTGTCTCGCTTCCCTATGGATCAGGGAGCGGATTTATCTCCAACAGCGCTACTGGGAATGGCTTTGTCTTTTGCGTCAAGATGGGCAGTCACCCCAAACCCTGGTTTCGTTGGGTGCCTGTGGATGAGAACTGGAACACTATCTACGCCCCCGACGGGGTAAATCTCCGACCTCAAGTTGAGGGCGATATTCTCACCTGCCTTATCAATGCCGACCCTCTCGTTGAGTCCACGGAGCGCTATCTCCCAGCGGAGATCTACGACAAAGCATTTGCCGCCTGGGATGTGGCGTCGTCCGATGCGCACTCGACTTGGCAGTACTTGACGAACCCCAACAATCTCGCACCGGAAATTGAAAAGGCATTCCGCGATGCAGTGGATCTGGTGCGTTTTTACGGCGACTTCCTCGGACCGGCCCCTCAAGGGGAGCTGGCGGCGAAGTTGGGAGGGCGCTGGGGCCCGGAAGTGAAACGAGCGGTACGGGAGATTCTCAGCGGCGATACCTTGAGCAATCGCGACAAGGTAGAAGGTCTGCTAAGGGTCGCCAAGGATTTCGGCCTCGAGATTCCACGGCTACCCGAGCCACTTGATGCAATCGCAACCGACGAGGTGCGGCTGGTGGCCTGGGTGGCGGTCAAACGCAGAGAAGTACGTTGATGTGCGAAGGCAAAAAGAAGCGTTGACGGTGGTGGTAAAAAGTAGCGAAGCATTCGTTTTGTCCGGTCGTGGCCATCCAGCAATCCGCGCTGGGTTGATCGAGCCCGCCTGCATTCGCAGAAAGCAGTGGCGAAGGTGAGACCGGCTACAGTTCGCCAAGAAAATCGTGCAACTCGACGGACCTACGAAAAGCAATGGGCACGCGATGTTATCTTCAACAACAAGTAGATCGCTGCTTATTCGTCACACAAAATGGCGGCAGTCTTTGCCAGAAGCGCCGCTAGGCAGTAGCCGATGAGCGTCTGGCGAAGAAACAAACTCGGGAAGGAGTTGACATGAGGATCAGTCGACTGGAGATCAGTCATTTTCGCGGCTTCAAGTTCCTGGTGTTGGTTCCTCGCAATAATGTGGTCGTCGTTGGAGAGCCGCGAGCGGGGAGATCAGACCTTCTTGCGGCCATTCGACGCGTACTTGACCCGCGGAGCACACAGTCCCGTCCGAGCGAGTGGGACCTGCATCGATCCGTCCAGACTGCGGCAGAAAAGCTGAACTTGAAGGATGCCGAAAGCCCTTTAACATTTGTCGAGGTGACACTGGTCGAGCTGCCGGACGAGACCGAGCAAACTCTGGAGGATCGCCTCGAGTTGTTCAGCCCAACCACCGGCGAGCCAGTCGGCGCCGAAGATGCTGACGATGGCGTCCTTGGTGTTCGGATCCGGTACTGCCTCCGGCGTGACTCGAACGAACAGTCCTTCGAGCACTGGGTCGAGTATCCCCGGACGGGACAACGTGTCCCACGCTCGGAGCGAGAACTTCTCAAAGCATTCGTGCTCGATCGGACGGCTCCACTCCAGCTTCGCGCCGAGGGAGCACTGCGACGATTGGCTTCTGACGCTAATGCAGCTGCGCTGCAATCGACGCTGGACGAGTTCTCAAAAAGCATTGCGGCTTCGACCAAAGCACTTGCCGAAAGTGATGAAATACGGGCTGCTCTTAGGCTCGTCGCGGAGCATGGTGTACAAAACTTGTTGGACCTCGATGCAGAAAATCCGACGGCCCCAATCGGGTTCAGTGCCGAAGATGGCTCATTGGCAGCACTTCTGCGAGCAGTTCAGCCGACCCTCGAACTGGACGATGCGGGAGTTCTGCCGCTCTCATCTCATGGATCAACGACTAGCGCGATTATTGCAGCTGCCGAGGCCGCGGCAGCTGCCCAAATTGATGATCTGATCGTGCTTGCAGACGACTTCGGGGATCAGCTCGATGCGGCATCTGCCGAATACCTAGCGGCACGTCTACGGCGCCGAGGTGGACAGCTCTGGCTTACGACGCGCCAGCCGGAAGTCTTGCGAGCATTTGAACCTAATGAGCTCATTCGCCTCACGCGCAGCAGTGGCGTGCGGGTTGCATTCCAACTGGCGGAGACAACAGACAAAAAAGAACGTATGCGCCGAAGATACCTTCATAGCTTGCTCTCGTCGGCCATGTCTGCACGGAAGGTTATCCTCTTGGAGGGACCTCATGACTTAGCAACCTACACCGCAGTATCTGAGCGTCTCTTCCGAGAGCAGAACGAAGCTCCTCTCGCTGCCTACGGAATGCGACTTGTATCAACCTCGGTTTCTGGCGGCGAAGGCGGCAAGCAAGAGCTCCCGAAGCTCGCTCGTTTAGCCGGTGACGTTGGTCTTGCTGTTCGTGTCGTGTTAGACCATGACAAGCCCGGTACGGATGGCGACCTTATTGATGAGCTAAGCTCAATTTCTGAAATGGTTGTGCGTTTGCCAATTCGCGCCGCAGTCGAAAGGACCCTGGTGAAGGGCATCGACGTCGATATTCTGCGGAAGGCGCTCGAGGCCTTAAATGACGACTATGGGCTGGGTCTTGAGATCGATGAGTTACAAGAGGATGACGTAGCCAAAAAGTGTGTCTGGGCCCTTAAGCAAAAGAATGGGCTCCACAAAGCATTTGTCGACGTGCTGCCCAAAGGCGTTATCCCGCCGTTAGCGAGCGAAGTGTTGAGGCGATTAAAGGCCGATACTCCCGATAAGCCATTGGTTGAAATGGGAGACTTGTGAGCTTCAAGGCACGCGCCGGACAAGATCAGGTTCTGGACGCAACCGAGCGGGTCCTTCTGGTACTTGGCGGAGCTGGAACTGGCAAGACGACAACGGCTGCAGCCGTTGTCCGCCAGATCCTCGACACGAATGAACGGGATAACGGGCTCCCCGGTCGGGCTCTGTTCTTATCTTTCTCCAATTCAGCCGTCGGACAAATCGTTGACCGGACCGCCGGTCTGCTCGGGCCACATGTTAATCATGTCGAGATCACGACCTTTCACGCATTTGCATGGCACTTGATCCGCCGCTGGGGACGAGCCGTCGGCGTTGAAGACCCACAACTAATGAGCCCGAGCGCGGCAAGATTGCTAGGTTCCTCCTCGGGACTCAGCTACGGCGACCTCCTCCCCCTTGCACTGCGGATATGCCAAATCCCGGCAATCCGTAGGCATCTCGAAACACGCTGGAAAGTCATTGTTAGCGACGAGTTTCAAGACACAAGCGACGAGCAGTTCACCTTGCTGAAACTTATTAGAGGTCGAGCGCGCTTGCTTCTGCTTGGAGACCCTAACCAGTGCATATACACCAACCTCCCAGGCGTGGTCGGAGTCGGAGTCGAGCGCCTTGCTGCAGCGCTCGCCATTTCTGGCAGTCGTCAAATCGAATTGCCGGATGTGTCTCATCGCGATCCGACAAACATCCTGCCCGCAGCAGCATCGGCAATTCGCCTACGCGATTTTGAGCACGAAGCTGTCAAAAAGGCACTCCGACTAGATATGCTCTCTGTCCGCCATCATGATGACCCGAACGAAGAAGGTCCGCTCGTTGCTGCGCTCATTTTGGAATTTCGCGCCCAGGGGCACACGATCGGCGTGTTCAGTCACCATGTCGATAAGACTGCTTCTCTGTCAGATCATCTTAACAGCCAGGGCATTGCCCACGAGATCGTCGGGCTTCCAGATGCTATCTCGAGCGCGCTCCATGCCGAGTTCGAAATGCTTCGTTACGCAGCTGGCCAGAGCACTTTTGATGCCGTAAAACATTATCTTGCTGTTTTCGTAACCAGTGTGGAACGCGGAAACGGCGTACCGAACCTTGCAAGTATCATCATGCAGGAGCAAGAGAGTCCCCCAACTTTTGCTGCACGTTTGCAACAGCTTGGGCAACAACTTTATGGCGCTGAGTCGGTAAGGGAAGCAATGATGATCGCGAACGAAGCACACACAAAACTCGGTCTAACCCGCGGAGAACGAACTTGGGCGAGTGCAGCAACGATCCTACGCAACAGCCTGAGCCCTAGACTCTTGCGAGCACACACGTTCCCACCTGGCGGCTTGGACTACCTGCGCGAAAGACTGTCAAACCAGCACATCGCTTTATTGACCGATAGCAAAGCCGGAAGTAGCGCGGATGTACAACTGATGGGCCTTTACCAGTCCAAGGGGCGCGAAGCGGACGCCACGATAGTTGTATTTCGCCAGGACGATTACTTCGGCCAGGAACCAGAGCCGATGCAAAACGGATCGAAGCTGCTTTACGTCGTGCTGACTCGGGCACGAAAGAAAACGATCGTGTTGACACTGGGATCGAATCTCCCAAAACTTGTAGCACCGCTCAAGGCGCTCTCGCGGAATGTTTAGCTAAACGTTATACAATTGCAAAATTTATTTTGGACCGACCTGTCGGTCTACTCCACTTCATAACCTGACGCGCCATTTGTTGATCTATACCACGTGTCCAACGGCCGAATGGCGAGCGAAACAAGCCCGAAGTTCACCCCGGTATGCCTTGGCTTTGCAGTGTCTAGACATCGGTTTGCAACGGAATGGCGGCACAGGCGATCCAGATGGCGTCGGAGGAAACGCTCCGAATCAACTAACCATAGCTCCAGCAACTACCGATCTGATGACGGAAGGACAATATCCTTATCAAGGGCTCGGTGGACCATGGACACGATCACGACGAGTACCATCAGCTCCGAATCAATAATCGAGCGATTGATCCGCGGCTCAAGAGCGACCGGGCCAACAAACTCCGATTAAGCCCTCGCAGGTTCGGTGAGTGAAGGAGCGTGGCGGCAACTGGCCGAGCGGTAACGCGATCGAAATGCTACCCTAGATGACAACCGAGCAAGTTCGGCAACTCTGATACGACTCTCAGTTTACGAAATGAGCCAAGTCAAAGGATTAAGGGCGGTGACAGCAGATCTCCATTCGCACGCTGCATACCTGCGCGAGCTTCGGAACTACGGGATCCATCCGCATACTGCCGATCCGCAAGCAAGTCAAGAGCATCCGCTCACGGAGGCTGGCTTTCCCGTGTTACTCCTCGCGACGCATCGATTTCTCGAGCGGATCGCGGGCATCGTGCGGGACTAGGACTGAGTAGTGCGGACTCAGGAAGAGCGCGACGACGTGGCGATTATTGCGCTGCCTAAATGGCTGTGGAATAACAATCCGGCGGAATTCGCTGCGAGATCCGGGTGGCACGCAGAACAGGTCTCTCCGGGATCGCGGGAGTGGAAAATTCGACTTCGGCGGCCGGATGAAGGCGGGGAATCAAAGTTGATTAGCGTTACGAAGGTTGCTGACGCTGAGAACTTCGCGAACATTCGTTCATTCGAAATTCTCCAGACACTTGTAACACCTCCCGGCATCAACCCGCCGGACTGGCATCGGATCCAAGCGGAAGTGGAGCGGATCGGGCGCGAGCGACCCAACGACATAGCTGCTGCGATGTACGCCGCCCTCCTGGCAACCCAAAACATCCCCGATGAGGAATTGGCAGATCAGGTGCAGGATGTACTCCGAAACTCCATAGAGGCTTTGCCAGACATGGAGTGCTACCTGATCTCATTCTCGCCAGAAATTGCCCTGCGGTACACGGCGGTACGGATGCTCCTGCAGACCGAGGACGATCCAGCCCTCCTTACGCAACCGCCAGCGGCTGGAGATGACAGTATGATTTTCAGCTCAGGGCGATGGCTGTTTACCGACACGAGCTTCGGATTCGCCGCATATCTAGCTCCACTCTTTACGTCACTCTCACCTTGGGTTTGGGCAGTGCCCGTCCCCCGGCACGGCGGAGTGATTGTTTACAGCTTTGGTCAGGCCCTTGTTGGACGAAGGAGCGAGGCCCCCGAACTCCTCCAGCTGTTTCTGCCCATCGGACGGCTTTCGGTATCGATGCCTCCGGCTATTGGCCCGAGCGATATCGAAAAAGCGCTGCATTGGTGGACCGAACATCTTGACGAGCTATTCCGCGAGATCACTGATCCGGTCCGCTACCGACATGGCGACGGCACTTTTGACCCTGTGCGCAACTTCGAGACTTTGCTCACCTTCGAGCAAGTCTTTCGCAATGCCCAAGTTCTCGCTGCGAATGATCGGGATCCACAAAGTAGGCGCATGCTTTTGTTTGACCTGCTCGATTCGATCGCGGGCATTCGGAGTCCAAATTTTGATCAGATGTGCGAGGTGGCGACCGCAGAAGGGGCGCTCGCAGAGGTCATGGAGGTCCTCGATGATGGCGCTGCCAGCGTTCTAATTCCTCGCGCACAGTTGGGTCGCGACGCGCTTGAGAAGGTTCAGGAAGGATTCTTTCTCCCATCCCGCGTGAACGATGCTGGCGTCCGAGTCCCTAACCGCGACGGGACCGAGCGCGTTATGTCGCGCGCTGCCGCAGCTGCGCAATATCTACGGGTATTGCGTAACAGTGGTCACGCGTTCGGCTCGTCAGGGCGTCGCCAATCTGGACAAGCGAGAGACCAAGCGCTGCTCATCTCCCATAATGGCAACCTGCCGCACGATCTGCCCGATCTCGCGTACTTATACTTGTTAAGGTTGTTAGCACGTCCGGGCGATCTGCGGCGCCGGATGTAGCGACCGTTGTGACCACCTTTCTCGGTTTCGAGCCGTACAAAGGTCTCTCTACGCCGAAATGGAGCGTGACGAGCCACTCGCCCTCGCCGGGGTATTTCCGCTGGTACTCCGTCTAGACCTTGTCACGTTGAGCTCGGAACGCGCACTAATCGACACATAAATGCTATCTCCCTGCATCGTAACCAGTGACATCTCGCCCCTCTCATCACTCTGGCCCGATAGTCAGCGCATCAGCGATCACCTCGACCTCTCCGGTGTCGACGGCCCCGCGCGCGTCGAAGCCAGTCGCCTCTGCCCATTGCGCAACGAAGGGCCGCAGCAAAGGTCTTGTTCGGCTTTTGATCTATTCTTTTCGAATCGCGTTCGCTTTTGTTCGGATGGTTTCGAAATCTGTCCAATTCGGTTCGAACGGGGTACTGAAATCAAACCGACAGCAACGCAGTTGCTTCAGCCCGTTAGCCGAATCGTACTGAGGTTAAACAGTGCCAGTTTCTCAGATGCCATGGGCAAGTTTGCACAAAATTTGAGACTCAATCTCCGTGCATAGGCTTTCGAATGACAGAGACAGGGCCTTGGCAATTGAAGAGTCGGCATCATTAAGCACCGCGCCGAATGCTGGCTGACGCGGTGCGGCGACAAACCCGAAGCCCTCCCCGCTCAGAATCGACGCCCCGATCTCGGCGCGTTTCGCCGAGAGAGGCCGGAAAGTTCCCTGAGCGCCGATGTACTGAGGTATGCAGCGCTTTCGTGCGCGCGTACATAAAGCCGTTCGGCTTCCAGCCGGTCGCAGGCACGTCACCCCAGGTACAACCGCTTCCAAGGGGTCAACCTGATCTTGGGGGATTTTTTTCTCCCGGATTTCCTTCCGGCGGATGGGAGCGGCTTGACAAAAGGTGCGTGCGAGTTGAGATGGCGCTCGGATTAGGCGGTGCTGATTTTGGCTGAGGGACTTGGTCAGTTGTTGGACTGAGGTGCTGTGGCATTGATTCTCGATGGCAACGCGCGCTGGTCTTGATGGGGTGTTGGCGATAGCGGGCGTGGAGGCGCGTTTGCTGGTTTGGGACTGGGGATTTTAGGGCACATATGCCTTCTCAGCGAGAAGGCGAGCGATTGTCGCATATGTATGGTCATGAGTGGACAAAGTCTCCAAACCTGCAGCCCGATAAAAGACACCTTGGGCATCATAAATCACGTGCTCTTCGACGAAGAACCCAAGACCGCGGGGGTGGGGCTGGGGAGCCGCAAAGTAGGCGACCTGGCCGAGATCCTTGGCGGTGAAGCCAGAACCCCTCACTGGATTGGCAAGGGTTGGCACGGTGAGCCGGGCGACGGCGCAGATGTGCTTGACCCGAAGGCGGTGGCAATGGAATTTGCCAAGGGGGCGCGCAAGCAAACTCGGGTCCATGCGTGGAGCTGCATCATGCACGTGCCCAAGTGACTGTCGGTGGTGGTCGCTTCTGACCCGGAACTTCGCGAGTGGTTCTCAAGTGTTCGCCCGCTCATGGCAGCGGCCTACATGGATGCTCTGGAGCGGGGTGCAGAAGTTCGGGTCGGGAGCGGGAACGTGCGAGAACTCGTTCCCGTCAATGGGCTCAAGGGTTACTGGGTCGGCCACTCGATCTCAGCAGGTGGCGACCCTCATCTGCACAACCACCTGATTATTTCCGCCACGGCAAAAACCATCGACGGGCGGCGAGGGCAGATCGATGGAAAGAAGCTGCTGCGCGAGACCGCGAAGCTCGCCGACGCATCTGCCAGGCGAGTGTTGATGGAAGAGGCCGCCAAGGTTGGACTCAAGTTCGGGCTCGATGGGGAACTCCTCGGGGTTGACTTTGAGGTGATAGAGCGGGCATCCACTGGACGCAACGCAGTGCAAGCAATCCAGAGCTATTACGCGGCTGAAGGTACTCCAATATCGGACACACAAGCTTGGCACCATTGGCGCCAGATCGCCGAGGGCAAAGAGGACAAGGGGCTCTCGAAAAGTCTGGTAGCGAGCATCCGAGCGTCCCGAGGGGCTGAGATCGGCGGCGAGGCGATTGAGCACGCGCTCGATGCGGCGATGGCCGATGCCGAGCGGGCCAAGGTTGTCGGGGCATGGCTGGCGGGCAAGTACGGGATTAGCTGGGAGGAATGGGAAGGGTTGTCGGGCTTGGCGCGAGCGGCGGCCAAAGTCGAGCCGGACTATGACAATGTGACCAGGGTCGTAGCCCTAATGGCGACTCTCTCTTATGCTCCCAAGCCTGAGGTCGTAGCGGCGCTGTGCGCCCGCGTCGCCGATGACGCGGCGCGGCCAGCTTTGCTAGCGCAAGTCGCAGCCGATCCCCGAATTCTCGTCGGTGATAAGCACTGGGTGCTGCGCTCCCAGCTTGAACGCGAAGAAGTCGTGGCGGCGCGGGCAACGAAGCTTATCGCGGGGGCAAGGTCCGATCTCGGGATCGACGAACTGCTTGGTGATACCGATGGTGCGGCCCTCGTGGTGATCTCGGGAGTGGCTGGCGGTGGAAAGAGTTCCGCTTTGGCAAATGCTAAGGCCAAGTGGAGCGCCAAGGGCGTGACGGTATGGGCAACCGCTCGGAACCGCCTCACCGCAACGGAGACCGGCCTGGCCGCAGGCACCGAGGAAGGAGATTCGCTTTCCACCGCGGCGCTGCGCCAAAGGATCGCGCTGCGGAGCTGGAACACGCCAATGCCCGGAGACGTCCTTGTGGTTGATGAATGGGGGCTCCTCGATGCTGGGGATGTGGATATGATCCTCTCCTTGGCGGAATCGGGTGTGCAAGTCAAGGCGCTCGGGGATGCCCATCAAATCCAGCCCATCGACGGATCGACCGATGCGCGGATCGTGATGGATCTGGCAAAACGACAGGGTATGCCGAGCCTGGACGAATCCTTCAGGGCCGCGGAGTGGAAAGACCTCCATGACTTGTTGCGCGCAGTCGCGGTCGGGGACTGCGATCCCGAGGCGGTGCTCGGGCATCTCGATGTCAGGGTTGCCAGCAGTGCCGAAGAGGCCGTGGGAATCGCGCAAAGCTCGCCTGATGCGGAGATCGTGGTACGGTCCAACGATCTGCGCTGTGAGGTCGCCGAAGCTTTGTCGAGGCCCGAGATGCCGATCTCCTGGAGAACGGGAAAGCCGAACATCGCGATGCTGAGAGACGGCATTGCGGGATGGGCAGGCGATCAGGTGGTGGTACGCAAGAACGTGGTTGGCAAGGTTTCCCGGGGCGAGGTTTGGGGGTCCACACGGCTCACCAACGGGGAAAAGGGCCGGATCATCGGGGTGGGTCAAAAAATCGTCGTCGTCGCGATCGGCGACAAGAGCATCACCATCAGCCGCGAAGTGGCTCGCGAGGCTTTGGCGCTCGGAGGGGTACAGACCGGGGACTCGGCCCAGGGGCAGACTTGGGAACGCGCAGTGGTAGTGCTGAGCGGCTTGGAGACCCGCGAATGGCTTTACTCCACCGCCACCAGGGGGCGGCAAGCTCCGATCTTTGTCGCTCTGGCCGATAGCGATGAAGCCGCAGCCCTTGTCGTATCCGGAGTGCTCTCCCGCGAGGGAATGGCCCAAACCGTAGTCGAGATGGCCAGGACCGACGCGACTCTGGCGGCGAGCGTGCGCCGCGCCGGGGTGGGAGACGGCGGCGATGCGGGCGGATTCGCAGATCTCGCAGAGGCGCTTGGAGAGACCCAAGCCTCGACCACCCAAGAGACATTGTGCAACACTGCAGCCGACGCGGTCGAAGCGGGGGCCGATGGGAAGAGCGAGTTTGGCGCCATAGTCGCATCGACGAGCGCGGAGTCTAACGCGGAGTCAGATCCTAAGGGCCAGGCAGGTTCGGTGCTGAACTCGCCCTTCGGAGATATGTTCTTGGGCGTAGAGCCCGAGCGGACCGGCGAGGATACCAAGAAGCGGTACGCCGACGTGATCTGGGGCACCTGGGACGATGCGCCTAGCGCCGAGCCCGCAGGGCTTCTCGATGACACATCGGCAGTGGTGGGCAACCCAGAGAATGCCATAGCACCCGAAGTAGCCAGCGACGGTGCCGCGGAGATCGCCTCAGCCGGCGAGAGTGCGGGGGCGGAATCACCCAAGGTTGCGGCGAGGGAGCCGCTGAGCACCAGGGCTAAGAACTTCCCTGGGCGGCGGAAATACCAGTGCGGCTTCTACTACAAGACCGCTGCGGGCGTCTGGTGCGCGGACGAGAAGGAGCGTCAGGAGTTGATATACGAAGTCAGGGACCGTATCGGGCCGTTGGGTCACCTCAGCGACGAGCGTGAGGCGAAGTTCTTCGACATTACCGTGCCCAAGCAGCTCGGCCCGAAGGACTGGTATACGCCGAGCGCGGAGCTGCTGGCAAGGGTCGAAGCGCGGAAGGCCGAGGACGTTCAGCGGGCGAGGGGCACGTATCGCCCCAGCGGCGGGAAGGGTTCCGGTAGCGGGAAGGGTTCCGGCGACGGAAGCTCCCAAGGACACTCCGGCGGCTACGGATATGGGCTGCGGTGACAAACCCCTCTTGGCTCTTGTAGGGATGGTTGTCAGCAACTGGTGGCTCGCTTCGTGTTGATGACCGAGGATGACTAGGAAGTGAGGATACCCTCGACGAGGGTAAACTGGACGCAGAAGAATGCGCGTCGCCCTCTAGGAAGTCGCGGACCCGGGGGACGGGGGAGCTGGACGTGGCGGCCGAGCCGCTGCTGGATTTGTTCGGCGATGACGAGGAGGAGTGATGGCGGGTGAATCGATTTGTATCGCATGTCGTGAGCCCGCGCCGCATCATGTCAAAACGGCGGACAAGCAGATTCGGCGTGTCGAGGTAATCGACGGAGAGACACGTAGGCCATTGATCATGCTGCCCACCGTCGACCTCTGCGAGGCGCATTTCAAAGCCATGGTCGACGACAAGTTTTATTTTGGGTGGTGCGACGACGAGCTATGCAGACGTTGGGGAACAAGCGGCGACCGTTCGCCGTACGGCGAGCCTTACCGAGAGTTGCGGTATCGGTAACGGCCGTGGCCACCGAGGCGATGTCGGGTTTGTTTACGGCGGGACCCGCTTTCGAGCGACATTAAACGAAAGACCTGATACCTAACCGAGTGATGTCTGAAACTGAAATTGGGTACCAATCTTCGCGGCGACAATCTTTGCTAGCTCGTCATGGCGAGCGTAAAAAGTTGTCGCTCCTCGGCGTACGAAGTATTCGGGCTTGTTGGGCTTGATCACCAGGGAGAAGATTGTGCCCGTGTTTGGCTCGACCTGAACCGCTAGTATTTTGCGACCATCGACGGTCTCACATTTGGTTTTGACCGGCGGCATTGGCGAGGTGAGATGGCGAAGACGGTCGTGAAGCTGATCTTCGAGGTCGTCCCGATCTTCAACGCCGATGACCTGGCCGTCATCCTCGATACCGTAAAGAAGGGTGCCCCCTTCGCCGTTGGCGAATGCGACAATGGATTTCAGTGCCACTCTAAGATGCTCATCGGCGCCCGATGGCAGCAGTTTCTTGAACTCTACATACTGGTTCTCGCCGCGAGAAATCATCGCCTTCAAGTCGAGGACCAGATCTACGGGTCGCTCATCTTGCACGTCCGGACTCCGGTATGGACCCGTTTCTTGGAGGGACCGGTAGTCAAGCCAATCGTCGTCGGTACGCAACCAAACCCACGCGTCATTTGGCAATCCATTGGGAAGTGGGACAACGACGCTTGGTGAGCCTTCAACCCGTATGTGACGGCGGTCGGTGACAGCCATAAGTTCGATACTGGCATCAGGTGGAAGATCGCCGTCGACCTCGACCTCGAGATCGGTTAGGTGAATGCGGGCGCCTTTGATGCGTCCCCGACGGTCCAACATGCGCAGCTCGATTGTATCGAAGGACGGATTGTTTGCCCCCGATAGCGCATAGTTGTCGAAGAAGAACGCATTTATTGCCGCAGCAAAGTTCGCGAAGGTTGGGTTGCCCGGGCCAACGAGAATACCCGCCGGAATTGGTACCGGCTGCTGTCGTCCGCTGGCAACGGCTAACGTGTAGACGCGCGACGGCCACCGTGACGGCATCACGTCATATGTGAGCAAGCTCGGTCGACGCTGGAAGTAAGAATCTGAGCTGCTCAGAGCAAAGGTGAACTTCGCCGGTCCGAGTTCAATCCTCGTTTTCAATGCCGCGCCAAACACATGCGCTAATTCAATTGCGGGCATTTGGAAGGACGAGAATGCGCAGCTTTCGTACGTCCAAATGCGATCACGAAAGTCGGCGTTACTCTCGCCGACGACAACATTAGCTCGCAAGAGTATAGGCGGGGAGGCTGACGCAAGAAGAGCGACTGCCCAGACGCGTGCCGTACCGCCATTTTGCTCGAGCGATTCTGACAACTCTTGGATTTTGACTGTTCCCGAGTCCATGTTCTGA
>JAKASN010000001.1:21550-24259 GCA_021819025.1 Actinomycetes bacterium
GGTTGACGACTACATCGACCAGCGCGGGACCTTTCGCCGACAGCGACTCCACGCTAGCGGGTCTGACGACTTTAGGATTTTCTCTGCTCCCGACTCCATGTTCTAAATCTATCTCAAGCTGCGAACGTGATGGCCGCACCATCAAATAAGGTGAAAGGGAGTTGCGATGGCTGAAGTTCATTTCTCACTGACATTCTCTGGCCCGGCGCTTGAGGCCGGAGAGATTGATGTCGCTGCGCTCGCACCGTCGTTGTTGGCCCTGAGTGCGCTAATTAAGGAAGCTCAACGGATTGCGGACCCGGAAGCCGGGGAGGTCGCACTTCGAATGCGAGCAACCCACCGCGGGTCCTTCGAGGTTTCTCTCTCACTTGCGCATGTGGGAGTTCTTGATCAGCTCGTCGGACTGTTTTCGAACAAGGACGCAGGTGCCTTGGCCAATTTACTCGAGTTGGTAGTCGGGACGACGAGCGCGTCGGCGGACCTCTTGGCGTTCATAAAATGGCTTAAGAAGCGAGTGATTCACAGCGCGGAGAAGGAGCATGGTTCGACAGTGGTTGTTACGGAAGACGGCGATTCGGTCGAGATTCCAACACCGGTATACAAGTTTTATGAGAACCCAGAGGTGCGCCGGAGTCTCCGCGAAGTAGTTGCGCCGCTAGATGACGATGGCGGAATAGACCGAATGACCTTTACCCGAGGAGACGGCCGACAACTCGAGATCGGAAACGATGAAGCTGGTTATTTTGAATTGCCCGTTAAGAAAGCTGACATTGAGATAGACACCACCTTCGAGGTACTGCTTCAGCTTGTTGCACCAGTATTCAAGACTGGCAACAAGTGGAGGTTCTCTGGCATCGCTGGCGAGATTTATGCTTCCATGGAGGATCCGGATTTCCTTGCGCGGGTAGGCGATAATACAGAACTCTTCGGTGCGAATGACATGTTCCGCTGTCGGCTGAGACTGATCCAGACGCGAGAGAACGGTCGTGTGGTTTCCCAATATTCAATACTCGAAGTTCTCAATCACGAGCGTGCGAATCGCATGGTAACGCCTCCCCTCGAGTAGGAAGTTATCCGAGAGCGTGTCGGACCTGGGTCGACTTTCATTTCACATTATTGTTAGGTAGTTCCTTGCATTCAAGCCCGAGTACCGCTCTCTAAATCCGAAGTACTTGAAGCATGAATTTTGGGTCCAGCCGATGAGTCTTGCGCAACTGATCCTGTCGGGGATCTCGACCGACCTTGGCCACTTCGGACGGTGCACCGCTGGCTGCCGTGAAGCGTGTCGGTCTAGAACGGGACAAGTGTTGGGACAAGTGTTGGGACAAACCGTAACCCTTGCGGACGTCGTGTTATTCTCTCAACTGGTCTTTGCGTCTTTGCGCAACCGCAATTTTGCTCGCCGTTTTTCGGCATCGAGCTTAGGCTTAGGCGTGCTTAGCCCACTCGCCCGTATGGCCTGACGTGCTCATATTCGGCCAACCGTGTTGCGTAGATACCTTTGAATATGGCTTACAGCCAGCACGTCGAGGGTTCGAGCGCCTAGCAAATATATGACGTCCAAACCCCGGACAAAAGCAACGCCGATATGATTTCGCAACCCTCCGAGTGAGAACTTGGCGGGATTTGCATTTCGTGGAGCAGTACTCTCGATGGGCTCAGGTATCGGCACGGCCAGCGGGTTTCCTTCCGACAAGACCTCCATCCCATCGGTGTACTCGAATGCAGTGACTCCCGTCCTTGAAAAGCATCAATCGCCTGAAAACCACCTGATTCAGCTGTCTTCGAATTTTGTCGTTCGCGAATCGGTAAGCCTCGGGAAGATCAAACGCCCGTCCAATGGCTTGGTTGAGCGTGTGCTCGACACCGTCAAATTCCTGATTGGACTCGTCGCGAGCCATTATTGGCCAGATTTCTAATTCGGGCGCCCACCATAAGTAAACACTTCCGGTTGCAACTAAGTGGGGAATTTGAATGAGCAGAGCTGGGGAGGGTTACGCGAGCGTCGACAAAGTTCCAGCGCACGTACCCATTCCTTGTTTATCATGGCCGGGAAGTCCCGCCATTCCGTGAAAACATTCAAACTAGGGGTGGCATGAGATCGGCACCCGTTCACGACAGCTACCGCGTACGCGGCAGCAACAAAGTATCAGCTGAAGGTGCCTAGATCGATAGCAATGCGTCCAGTGTCTTCACTTCCCCAAGAGCCGGCCCATGATTTCGGCTGCCTCGCGATCCTTGGCTTCAAGGACGTGCGCATACACCCGCAAAGTCACCGAAGGGTCGGAGTGTCCGAGCCTGCCCGAGACGGTGCGGATATCAACTCCCGCAGCTATCAATTGGGTGGCGGTAAAATGCCTTAAGCTATGAAAGTGCAGTTCACGCCAGCCATGCGCATCGGCAAGCCGACGAAATACCTTGGTGATCGAGTCGGGATGAAACGGTGTCGCGCCGTCCGGTTCTGAGAAGAACAGGTAGGGATCAGCGACCGGCGAGAGGCGCAGTGTCTCCGACGCCTCCCTGAGCGCTGACATTTGTCTCTCTATGACAGCCATGCCGATTGCATCCAGTGCCACCTTGCGTAACTGGCGTGTCTTGGTCGGGCCTTCCACCGTGCCAGTGAGCGGCGTGTAGACAAGCGATCGCCGGACGTGGATCGTGCCATCGGAAACGTCGCTCTGGCGAAGGGCAAGGATCTCACCGCGTCGC
>JAKASN010000266.1 GCA_021819025.1 Actinomycetes bacterium
TGGAGCGCTGGTTCCCGATATGGGAGATGCCCCTTTAGCGATGGAAGGGACCGAGCTGCCTTTCCCCAAGGGAAGCTTTGATGCCACACTCTCTGAGGCGATCTAGAAACCCTGGAAACGAAGTTGCTACCGACTCGAACTGCGAGATCTCGGTCCTGCCCTTATGCAAGGTAGCTAGAATCGCCGCTGACATCGCGATACGGTGGTCGTAGAAGGATTCCACCTGGCGATGGACATGGTGGTGTTCGGGGCTGCGAACGCCACTGACTTCGAATCCATCGGCGATCTCTCGGCATGCCACTCCAAACTCCGCAAGCATCGACACCGTGGTGCGGATGCGATCACTCTCTTTGAAACGCAGTTCCTCCACACCAAGAAATCTCGTGGTACCTTTGGCCCTTGAGGCGGCGACTGCGAGGATGGGCACTTCGTCGATCAACCCGGGAATTCCCGACGGTCCAATATCCACGGCGTGTAAGGTGCTCGGAAAAGCCGTTACGGTAAAATTGCCGTTTTCCTGGTGACTGGTTTCGATGCGACCCCCCATCCTGGTCAGCACCTCGATAAAGCCATCGCGTTGAGGCCCCAAATAGACGTTCTCCACGCTCACCGAAGCGTGTCCAATGAGGCCGAGCACCACAAAAAACGCCGCCGCAGAAGGATCGCCTGCCACTTCGAAGTCACGTGCTACCAGAGAAGAGCGCCGAACTCGAATCACCCTCGGACCGCTGTCGAACTCTACCTCGATATCCGCACCGTAGCCGAGCGCCATCTCCTCGGTGTGGGCTCGCGTCGCGGTGGGCTCAATTACCGCGGTCTCCCCGTCAGCGAACAAACCCGCGAAAAGGATTGCGGACTTGACTTGGGCAGAAGGAGTACTCATTGAGTAAGTGATGCCTGAGAGTTCTCGCCCCTGTATCGCCAATGGAGCAAATTGGTTGGATTGGCGTCCCATGATTAGCGCTCCCATTGCTGAGAGTGGCTGAATCACCCGCGCCATGGGGCGTCTCACGATGCTCGCATCACCGGTGATAAAGTAGCTATTGCCAACGCATGGTGCGAGAATGCCGCAAATCAGTCGCAGTAGGGTGCCGGAGTTGCCCACGTTGATCAGCTGCTCGGGTTCGCACAACTCCCCTCCCACGCCTCGCACCACCACGACATGGCCCTCTTGAAGTACCTTGGCGCCAAGCTGCGAAACCGCTGTCGCAGTGGCAGCGACGTCGTCGGCACCAGAAAGGCCGGTAATGCGCGAGGTCCCATTGCTGATGAGCGAGAAGAGTAGCGCCCGATGCGAGATCGACTTATCCCCCGGAACGCGCACTGACGCTCTGTGGTTTGCACCACCAAAGACCGTCGCCTTCATCGCGCTACCTCAATTCCAGATGTCAGTTCCCTTGACGATTGGGCAAGGCCCTGGCTCCATGGAGTCAACCATCCACCTTCACCACAATAATTTGCGATCAACCCGGCAAGTCGTCGCGAAGTCCCTTAGCTCCCCAGAGATAGACGTGCCTGAGCTCAGCACGGCTCTTAGGAGTATCGATATGGGCCAGCACCCGGATGCACAACGGCGTTCCTCCTGATATCTCCAGCTCCTGGGCGCACATGAGCGGCACGTCTCCGAAGCCCATCTCTCTTGCGGCCGCCGCCGGGAATGCGCCGTGAATGTCCGATGTCGCTGTAAATATAATACTTACCAGATGGTCCTTGTCAACGTCGTTTCGGGCCAGCATCTCTTCAAGCAGTTCACGGGTCCGACCCATGATCTCCTCGGCAGTGTCCGCACCGACGGTCGTAGCACCGCGTAATCCCCTCAATGGCATTTGGGTATCTTAGCGATTCTCGGTCGCAGCGGCCCACAGTCCGCGCAACTCGCCCTGGGTGAGTGCACGATACTGGCCCGCTACCAGCCTGTTATCTGACACGGGACCAATCCGGGTGCGCACCAAACGCGTTACCGTTAAGGAAAATACCGCAAACATTCGCCTAATCTGGCGGTTCCTTCCCTCAGAGATCACCATACGCACAACGCCGGGTCCAAGTTCGGTTAGGGAGGCCGGAGCGGTCAACCCGTCGTCAAGTTCCACCCCGGAACGCAAGCGTCTAATCACATCTCGTCCCACCACTCGGTCCAGCTGCACGAGGTACTCCTTTTCAACCTTGAAGCGCGGATGGGTGAGGCGGTTAGTAAATTCGCCATCATTAGTCAAGATGATCAACCCCTCCGAGTCGGCGTCGAGCCGACCGACCGGATATACCCTATGATCACTTGGTACAAGATCGACCACCGTGGTTCGCCCATGGGTGTCCGAACTAGTTGAAACCACGCCGACGGGCTTATTGAGCAGCCAATAGGCCTTGGCGGCATCGACCATCACCGGGATCTCATCCACGGTGACTAAGTCAACTCCGAGTACCGCACGGTCGCCGAGGCGCGCGACTTCTCCATTGAGACGAACCCGGGAGGCGGTGATCATCTCTTCGGCAACTCGCCGCGAGGCAATGCCGGCCATGGAGATAAGCTTCTGCAGGCGAATCGCCGCGACCTCTCGCGTCTCGCTCACGAAGATTCATCTCTCAACGCAGCCTCAAACGCTTCGGCGATCTCCAGCGATGGGGCGTACTTGCCAAGTTCGGGAAGTTCTCCAAGTGAGTTCAAGCCCAGCCTCTCTAGAAAGATCGTCGTGGTGCGATAAAGTACTGCCGAACCTGGATTGGTGCCACGGCCGGCGGGCTCGATGTAGCCTTTCACCGCGAGGAGCCGCATCACCGCATCGGAGTTGACCCCGCGGATTACCGACACCCTTCGACGCGAAATCGGCTGTTGGTAGGCGACGATAGCGAGAGTTTCCAGTGCTGCGGGAGAGAGCCGAGCGTCATAGGTCTCCCGGGCGTACTCCCCCACTACTTCAAAGTGCTCCGGCTTGGTCGCAAAGCGGTACCCTCCGGCCACCTGCACAATGCTGATTCCCCGCCGGGGTGATTGGTACTCGCCGCAAAGATCGTTGAGGACCGCCTGACATTGCCGAACGGGCGCTTCGGTAAGTCGGCTCAACTCCTCGATCCCGAGAGGCTCCACAGCCACTAAAAGCAGCGCCTCTATCGCCGCGCTGAGTGCTTCGGCGGAGTATTCATGGTCAAGGCGGGATTCCAATAGCGGGCACTCTCTTCGATATTGCCACCCCGGCTTCGCAGGGGTGGCTTACTAGAAAATAATCGAAAATGCTGCTCAAGCGGCCCCAGACCCGCTAGTTGCACATTTACGAAAGTCGCTGCAGGGTGATGGTCTCAAAGGCGGCTTGTTGGGAAATCTCAATCTCTCCAAGCTTGTAAAGTTCCAGGATGCCAAGGAACTGCATCACAACTTCTATGCGGGTGGAACTGTCACTCACCAGAGCGTCGAAGGTGCTCACACCGACTTTTCCCAAGTGCGCGGAGATCTTTTCTCGCGCCTGGTCGAGCGACATCGGCGGAAGTGGCGTGACGTGGGTCGCGGGCATCTCGGAGTCGCTTTGGCGCGCCATCAAAGCCTCGTATGCGGCCAAAAGACCCTCGGCGCTGACCCGATCTAGGGGATCGGGCATCAAATGCGCCACTTCGGGCCCAAGGCCTACCCGCCGGAAAAGACGCCGCTGGCCCATAGTTAGTAGGGAACTCAGCACCTGGGAGATATCCCGATAGGTTTTGGCCTCAAGGAGCCTGGCGAGAAGGACATCACGCTCATCGTCGAAGGCGGTCTCCTCGTCGAGATCGCTTAGGTCGTCACCGGGTAGGAGACGCCGACACTTGATCTCCAGGAGAGTCGCGGCCACCAGCACAAACTCAGTGGCCACTTCCAGATCGAGCTGCTTGCGCCGCTCGATCTCACTAAGAAAGTCACCTACCAGCGAAGTGAGCGAGATTTGGTAGACATCTACGCTCTGGGCTTGGATAAGGCTAAGCAACAGCCCGATCGGTCCTTCGTAAACGTCGAGTTTTACCTCGTAGGCCAAGCCTCTCGTCCTCCCATGCAATGGCAAGATTATCTTAGAGGGGCTCCACCGCCTTAACATAGAGCCCAGACCACCAGGGCGGGGATGCAAACCTACACATGAGGCGACTTTGGGATCTTGACAAAGACGAAGGGGAATCCGCCCCAGCTGAGAATTCTCCCGACGATTTCCAAGATTTCCCAGCCGCGGAGCTACTCCCTATGCAAGGATTGAGGGAGCCCCCCAGCCAAGAAGAGAGAAGAAAAAGTGCAAATCGTGAGTCCAAAGATCG
>JAKASN010000267.1 GCA_021819025.1 Actinomycetes bacterium
CTCAAACGAGGACGGCGAAGGCAGCGACGCCGGATCTATCGAATAGAAGTTCCGCCCTGTGGGCAGAACTTCGCTCGACCCGCGAGAGGGGCTCCCCGAGGGCCCAGGGTCGACGAAGCCGCCCCCCAGAGCGGTACCGATGGCAACAAGTTCATTGGTGGTAGCAGCGAGTTTGGGCACCAACTCGGCTGCCACCGCGCGACATAGCTCCGCTATGGTGGGATCCGCCGCCGCCCGAGCTGCCGGTTCGGAGAGGTCGCTCAAGCCAACGTCGGCGGTCACCAAAGCTGCAATGAGTTCTTTGCCGACCTCCCAGATCAAGTCGGACCCCTTACGCTCTCGCGCATCAACCGCCAAGAACTCTTCGAGCGCCTCGTGCAGCGATGCGTAGTGATGGCCTTTGAGGCGGGTTAGCGAGAAGAGCAGCTCGACTAGTGCTTCGCCGCTCGGCGCTTGGCCAAGGATATGCAGTCCTCCTCGGATGGTGGCATCTTTGACCTCGCAAAGATAGCCGTCCAGTTCTAGGAGTACCTCGTCGAACTCCGACTCTTCGAAGTCGAATTCCGCACCCTCAAGTGCCATGTCACGATGCATCTCGGCGCGCTGCATCAGCTCCCATAGTTCGGCCCGAAGTCCGGGAAGCTTGCTGGGATCGAGCACCGCGTAGCGCGCGTGGGCATCAAGGAGGGCTTCGATCTCGGAGAGCTCGTTATAGCTGTCGGCTCGAGTCAGCGGAGGTATGAGGTGATCAATGATCACCGCATGGCTCCGCCGCTTGGCTTGGGTTCCCTCCCCAGGGTCGTTGACCACAAAAGGATAGACGAGCGGCATGGAACCCAGAGCAACGTCGGGATAGCTGCCAGAGGACTGTCCGGTGGCTTTGCCGGGCAGCCATTCCAGCGTGCCATGCTTCCCAAGGTGAACCACGGCGTGCGCACCCACCACGTCGCGAAGCCAGGAGTAAAACGCCAAATAGTGATGAGTGGGGGCAAGCTTGGGCGAATGGTAGATTGCGATGGGATTCTCCCCAAACCCCCGCGGCGGTTGAATGGTGACAAAGACTTTCCCAAACCAAATTCCAGGGAAGAAGAACGCTCCATCGCGATGATACCAATCTCCTGGCGGATCACCCCAGCTCGCCGCCAAGTCTGAGCGGACTTTGGCATCCCATGACTCGAAATGCTCAAGATACTCCGAAGTCGGCCAACTTCCACCCGAGAGAGACGAGGCCTTGATGGAGAGGGCAAAATTCTCATAATCGTAAGTCGCGGCGAGTTCCGCCATGAGATCGACTCCGTTGTCGGGATAGCCGGAAGTTTCATAGCCAAGCTGCGCCAGATAGTCGAGGAGGCGAATCACGGACTCGGGTGTGTCAAGACCGACGGCATTTCCCAGGCGCGAACGCTTCGTGGGATATGCTGAGAGCACCACCGCGATGGTCTTTTGGTCATTAGCGAGCTTTGCCAGCTCCACATGAGCTGCGACAAGCCGCGCCATGCGCATGACACGCTCGCGGTCGCAACGATAGGCAAAGACTGCACTTGCCACGGCAAGCCCACTCTCGACCTCTTCCTTGAACGAGACCGGTACGGTAATGATGCGCCCGTCGAATTCGGGCATCGCCACTTGCCAGGAGGCGTCAAGGGGAGTCAGGCCCACCTCCGACTCCTCGAATTCTGACCTCGAGCGAGACGAGATGATTGCCTGGAAGACCGGGACCCCAAGCACAGAGGTGGCCGAAGCGTCCCAACTGCGGGCCTCTTCGTCCAAAGAGCCAGCGGCGAGCATGGTTACCACCACCGCAGCCGGTCTTAGGCGAGCTGCCAAGGCGATGGGACCAAAGTCATTGGGATCCGAGCCCGCGGGGTTGCGCAGCGAATAGCAGAAGATCGGAATGGGGTTCAACCCCGCAGCGATGAGGCCGTCGGCGATCTCACGGATAAACACCGTATTTCCGCTCACCATATGGGCGCGATAGAAGTACACCAAGACGTTGTTTTCCCCACCATGGTCTCCGTAGGGCTCGAGAATGCCATAGTCAGCGATGGTCGCTGGCGCTGCGAACCCTATCCCAGTGAGCAAAACGGTGTCGGAAAGGAAGTAAAAGAAGTTGGCAAAGTTGTCCGGACCCCCCGAGATAAGGTAAGCCTGGCCGGCTGCGAGAATTGCTTCGCTGACGTTGGAGAGCTCGCCAAGTTCGGGATCGAAATCTGCTTGTCCTGAAAAGATCGCTACGGGCGTACCGCGAGTACGCGCGGCTGCCAGAGCTTCGAGGATTTTTACCTCGAGCGCCTTGAGTCCCCCAAGGACGCGTATGGCAATCAGGCTCGCCCGTTCAAGGTCAGCGAGGTCAAAGTTCTCCAGCGACGCCGCTCTAACTTCTCCAAGTTCAGCCTCGAGCTCATCATGAACCAAGGCGATGGAAAGGACCTCGGTATCGGCGTTGGAGAGATAAAGAATCATTTCAATACAAACTTTCTAAATGCCAAGAAGGCGGTAGATGGGATCTAATCCGATATGGGTGGTGACTAACTCGGCGCATCGCTCAAAGTACTTCTCGCGATGCGATGCAAAATTGAAGGTGGATACGAAGGTCTTTCCCGCCCGTGCGGCGAAATAGCCCAGGATCGCGGATCGCGCAGCGTCAGAATCGAAGATCCCGTGCAAAGTGGTCCCAGCGATGGGACCATCGAGAAAGCCTTCACTGGCGCCGTCAGATACCGATGTCGAAGTGAAGTTCTCCAAGAGCGCTTTCCCGGGCAATGATGGGACTCTCCCAAAGTGGATCTGGTAGCCGTGCGCCTCGGCGCGACCTCCTGGTACCGAGACGGTTCCTCGTGCCTGGGTAAGCACTTTGTCACGGTAGAAGGTGGTGGAAGACCCAATAACAGCGAGGCCCGGAACAAGACCAGACTGCGACTCGATTGGGTCAGATATCTCCTCGGTGAGCATCTGGTAGCCGCCGCAGATTCCCATCACGCTTTGACCTTGCCGGATATGTGCGAGAATTTCCGCCGCAAAGCCGCTCTTTCTCAGATAGTCAAGATCGGCAACCGTAGCCTTAGTGCCAGGAATGATAACCAGATCGCATCCATGCAGTCCGGAAGGATCAAAAATCAGCCTTACCTCGAGGTTCTCTTCGTAGATGAGCGGCTCGAAGTCTGTGAAGTTCGAGATGTATGGCAGCGCGACCACCCCGACGCGGAGGTGATCTTTAGAGCGCGATCCGCCGCTATGAACTGAGAAAAGCTCCTTGAGGCCGAGGGAGTCCTCCGAATCACTCTCGAGGCCAGACGCGTAGGGAATCACCCCGAGAACCGGAACCGACGTCAATGAGATGAGGCGGTCGATGCCCGGCTCCAGTAGTGCACCGTCACCGCGGAACTTGTTGATCACAAAAGCGCGGATTCGCGAAGATAGCTCGCTGGGGAGAATCGCTTTGGTCCCATAGAGCGAAGCGAAAACTCCGCCCCGATCGATATCTCCCACCAGCAAGGCAGGAATCTGGACGCGCGATGCAAAGCCCAGGTTCACCAAGTCATTCTCGAGCAAGTTGATCTCCGCGGGAGATCCTGCGCCTTCGCACACTACCGCGTCGAAACGACTCGCGAGATCGTGGTAGGCTGCGTCGACGACTTCCACGAGGCCCGCTTTGCGGGCCTGATAGTCCAAGGCACCAAGTTCGCTGGAGTGTTGTCCCATCACCACCACTGATGAACTGGTATGCGAAGTGGGCTTGAGCAAAACAGGGTTCATGGCAACCTCGGGGACGACCCGTGCTGCCATAGCTTGGCTCGCTTGGGCGCGGCCGATCTCCCCACCGGATTCGGTGACGTAGGAGTTGAGCGCCATGTTCTGGCCCTTGAAGGGCGCTACTCGGATGCCAGCATTTGAGAGAGCGCGCACGATTCCTGTGGTGACCATGGACTTTCCGGCGCTAGAGGATGTTCCAGCTATGAGCAAGCCATGGCGCTTCATCGTCGCCGCTCCAAAGCATCTCGGAGCCGTTCAATGGATTCGAGGGTCCCCACTGCGATCCGCACCGAATCGGGGCGGCCAAAACTGGCGCAATCTCTCACGAGAATCTTTTCTCTCAAAAGAGAGACTGCAAGTCCCCGAGCATGAGGAACAAAGACGTAGTTAGCGTCAGAGGGCAAATAGTCAAGGTCAAACGAGCGCAACACCTCGTAAAGCCTGGAACGCAACCCTGAGATCGAACGTTGGGCCTCGTCCAAGTCTAGGCGATCCACGAAGGCGG
>JAKASN010000268.1 GCA_021819025.1 Actinomycetes bacterium
GAGCCTGGAGAGATCGACGGCGAACCTACCGTGGATTGGGTGAGCTACACGGTTCTGGCAAACATGGCTCGCACCCCTGCCGCGAGTGTCTGTATCGGCTTAAGCACCGAAGGGCTCCCCATTGGCGCACAAGTTATCGGGAAGCGATTTGGAGAAGTCGAGGTTTTGCGACTCGGACACTTTCTCGAGTCGCATTACGGACTCCAAGCTCCGCCGGCCTTCAGCGAGTAGTTCCATCCTCCCAAGCGACTCCTCAATAGGTCGTTTTGGACAAGGAGCGCGATACACTTGCACGGTGATAATCTGGGCTTGGTAAGTGCCCCGTATCCATAGCTGCTATGGCTTGGCGAAGGTTTGCACGAGGAAATCTGGCAATCATCTTCCAGCGTCCGAAAGTGAAATACTATGGGAAACTGCGATGACAATGGAGTGCCGCAAGATTTCGGACTTATTGCGTTGGAAATGGCGTTGGCACGCCTGGGACGAATTCTGCGCAGGATTCGCATCCCAAGTAGCTACTTGAACCGAGATATCGACATTAACTCTTTTTGGCAGCTCTCACCACTGCGTGGCAAGAAAGCCCTACGACCAACCGAAATCGCGACACAGCTAGCCCTCGACAACTCGACAATATCTCGACAACTGCAAAAGCTCGAACTCCAGGGTTTAATCCAGAGAACCGCAGATCCAACCGATGCCCGAGCTCATCTCATCGCCCTTACCCCCGACGGCGAACAGATCCTCGAGCTGGTCGCCTCAGCACGCCGAGAAATGATCGGCGGCGTGATCTCGCATTGGGAACCCGACGACGTCACTTGCTTGCTACATTATTTAGCTCGCTTTACCAATGAATTGGAAGGGGAGATCTAGGTACCTCTCAGCGATCTCCGAGCTCTTTCGAGTTCAGGATCAGTTGCCCTACAATTGAAAGTGTGGGAACTCAAGTACGCGGATCGGCCAGGAACGACTAACTCTCTTTGCAAAATAGCCCTTCACCTAAGTCAATAAACTCCGCCGGCACGAGCATCGAGATCCGCCTCGAGCCGAAGCCACCCGAGACGCTCATGGCACGGCTGCGCTCAAAGTCCCAAGCCAAGAAGCGGGGGCTCACCGCATTTATCCTCTCAGGGGGAGGAAATCGTGGAGCTTCCCAGGTCGGAATGCTCTCAGCTCTAGTGGAACATGACATCTATCCCGACATGATCCTCGGTGCCTCCGTAGGAGCTCTAAACGGAGTTTCCTTCGCCACCGACCCATCCCGAGCCACGCTGGCACGGCTCAATGATCTTTGGATGCATGTCAACAAAGACGTTCTCCTTCCTCCACATCGATTTGGCAATGCATGGCGATACGCGCAGCGACGCGCCTACGTATATTCCAACGACTCTCTCGAAGCGATACTCCGCGCCAACATCGACATCGTCGATCTCTCTCACACCGTGATACCGATGGAGATCGTGGTGACCAATTCCCTCACCGGCGCGCCATTGCGCATCTCGAGCGGAGATCCCATTCGAGCCCTCCTCGCTACAGCCGCTCTGCCCGGGGCACTCCCTCAGATCGAATTCGAAGGCGAGTTGTATATCGACGGAGGAATTTCTGACGATGTTCCTCTGCTGCGTGCAGCGGAACTTGGCGCGAGCTCAATCTACGTGCTCTATTGCGGAACAATGGACCGCGGGGGACGAAACCGTAGTCGGCCCATAGAGGCAGTGCTTGATTCGTTCGCGCTTGCCAAGCTCGCCCGCCTCAGGGCCGATTTGAAAACTTTGGGGGACGCTGCGAAGGTCACGGTTATCCAAAGCGGTGCGGCCCAATCTGTTCCTTGGCTCGATTTTGGCCACGCGCGCGAGATTATCCAAGACGGCTACCGCTCCGCGAATGCGGTGCTGGCAGACCCTTGGGGCCAGCTCCCACAGCGGCACATGACCTCACTGTTGAAAAAACCTCGCGACTTCGTTCCAATTCACCTACAACACCACGACTAAGAGCGTCAAAGGCTTTCGCAGCAACTTTCCAGCGCACTTGGGGGATTTGCGCCTTGCCAGCAAGTCCCTCCTTGGCATCTGCCAAGCACGCTTGCCTACGCGCTAAGGTGCTCCCCGAGGCTCGCCCAGCTCGTGCCCTGAAGGGCGGGTTCAGCGCGTGTGTCTGGCAAGTATCTCGGCCACCTCAGAATAAGCCTCGGCGGACAAATGGTAGCCAACACTGGCGGCATTCGCCTTTACCTGAGCCGCAGAAGTCGCTCCCGCGATCACCGATGAGACGGCGGGATTTGCAAGGAGCCAGGAGAACGCGAGTTCGAGCAAGCCAAATCCATCATTTTGTGCGAACCTCTCTAGTTCTTCGATGAGATCGAAGTCGGCATGGGCCACTTCTGTGGGTCTAGATGCGAGGCGGGTATTGGGTAGCGGAGGCTGGTCTCTCTTGAATTTCCCGGTAAGAAGGCCGGCGGCCAGGGGATAGTAAGGCAAGATCCCCACGTCAAAGTGCACCGCAGCGGGGATGACCTCGGCTTCAACTTTGCGCTTTAGCAAGGAATACTGGTTCTGAGCTGAGATAAAGCGCTCCCGGTGAGCCGAGCGCGCCACGAAGTCTGCTTCGGCGATCTGCCAACCCGCAAGGTTCGAGGAGCCGATGTAACGAACTTTGCCCTCCGCGACAAGTTCGTTGAGGGCGGCGATGGTCTCTTCTATCGGTGTATTCGGATCCGGCTCGTGAAGTTGGTAGAGATCTACGTAATCGGTCTGCAATCTGCGCAGTGACGCCTCGATGGCGCGTCGGAGGTAACGACGCGATCCACGCGCCATCTCTCCGGTATTCATTGACATGCCAAACTTCGTAGCTAGAACGACTTCGTCGCGACGACCCTTGAGAATCTCGCCAATAAAGGTTTCAGAACCTCCAAAATTTCCGTAGATGTCGGCAGTATCAAAAAAAGTCACCCCTTCATCAAGGGCGGCGAAGATCACCTCTTTCGAGCGCTCCAGGTCACAGCGGACACCGAAGTTGTTACAACCCAGTCCGATCTCAGACACGCTCAGCCCGCTACGTCCCAATTGTCGCATTTTCATGCTTACATTCTTACCCGAAAAACCACCCAGAGCTCGCCATGGGTCGTGGTCACCGATACTACAGTGGCATCGGCAGGTCAGGGTGCTCGAGCACAAAGCGAGAGGCCACCCCTTGTGCCACGCCGAGGATAGGTTCCCCGAATTGCTTGGCCCCAGCCACCAGATCGTCGAATTCTATCTTGGAGGCATGTGGTCCCACCTTCACCCTGAAGATCTTGCCCCGGTAGTCGATCTCCACGACTCGGCGCTCCAGGGCTACCCGTGCCAGAGGCGAAATTCGGACCCCCAAGGTGCCGGTCGAAGCGCACAGTGTTTCGAGCAGTTCGTCTTGGTCATCAGCTCGACACAGCACCGACAGCACCACTCCGGGTCGGCCTTTCTTAGCTAGAATCGGGGTGGCCCAAACGTCAAGGGCACCCATGGAGAGCAGCAGTCTCAGCGACTCGGCGACGAACTCTCCGCTTCGATCGTCAAGGTTGGTTTCGAGCAAGACAACGCTCTCGCGAGCTCGAAGGGAGGAATCTGCCGTGATCAAGGCGGCGACCAAAATATTGGGCCGGTCCGTGAGGTTGGTACTTCCGGCACCGTAGCCGGTTTGGGTGACCACAAATGTACCAGCTTGGCTAAGCGGCGCGGCATCAAGACCAGCAAGAATTGCCGCCCCGGTGGGGGTGCACAGTTCAAATCCCGGAACCGTCGCGGTGATCTCGAGTCCGCGCAAAAGCTCCAGGGTTCCAGGAGCGGGAACACTGAGAATGCCATGGCTAGTGCGTACCCGCCCTGAACCGGTCTCTATCGGGCTAACAAAGACTTGTGTGACGCCGAAATAGTCCAAAGCCATCGCCACTCCGAGCAGATCGGCGATGGTGTCATAGGCTCCCAGTTCATGAAACTCGACATCTTGAAGATCGCACCCGTGTAGCCTCGCCTCAACCTCGGCAAGGCGCTCCAGCATACTCACGCTCAGCGCTCGCGCCCTTGGAGCGATGGCAGCTCCACGGATCAGCTCGGTGATCTCGTCGAATCTGCGTCGAGGTTGGACATTTGAAGTGGAAACCGTGAAGCTTCGTCCGCGGAGGCCACCCCGAACGGCTTCTCCAGAGTCGACTCCAACGCCAGTCAGCCCCATCGACTCGAGCGCTGAAGAGAGCGCTGCAATCGGGAAACCCAAGTCGAT
>JAKASN010000269.1 GCA_021819025.1 Actinomycetes bacterium
GGTGGGCTGCCTCGACAACGCTGCGCGCCGGAAGGGTGAGGATATCGGTCCACCATGGGTTCGAAGCAGCGTCGCTCACGGAATTTTCGCCTCCGGTTCGGCGTCGGAATTTCGGGTATCCACAATCAGGGTGTGCACGGTCGTCACCCCTGCAGCCACCGCTGCTAGGAGCGCTTCGGTCTCAGCACCCCCAGCTAGGATCACCCCGCGGGGGTAGGGAAGGTCCATGACTTCTCTGAACTGCGGAAAAGTCTCCGCCAACATCCCCAGCCTCTCCGCCAGCCAGATGTCGCCAGGGACGTTTGTGGCAGCATCGATCGCGACACCTCCAGACCCCCAGATCTCGGCGGCAGAGTAGAAGCGCGACTGGTCGCGGCGCGGCACTACCCCAAATTCGATCGCCACCGGGTGGGGTCCGGACCTATCTCCGACTACATCGCGGGGCACCAAAAAGCCACTCTTGGCACCAAGATCGAGACCCACGAGAAGTTCGCTCACCCGAAGGGCCAGAACGTGATCGTCGAGCAACGCCGAAAATCTCCGCCGCAAGCTGGCGAGGTCCTTCAAGAAGCGATAGGGCGCATCCACGAAACTTGCGTCGGCCCGGGCTCCCGATAGCGCATCTAGGTAGCAAAGTACCGAGAACGCCTCTTGCGGGGCTTCGGCACGTTGGGAAGTCCCTTTGGTGAGGTAGCGCAACTTAGCGCGCAGATGTTGATCGCAGACTCTGCGCACTATCGCCGCCCGCTCCATCAGAGTCGGCTCGACGACTGCGGGGCGCACCAGTGTGAAAAAGCTCGCGGGAACACGCTCTGCAAATTCTGCGGCGACGGCGCGGTCGCATTCATCTAAGACCGACGACCATTTAGCAATCCATTGCCCGCCGTGAGGGTCATCTAAGGGAACGAGATCGGGCACAAAATGCCCGCGAGAAATGAGGGAGTCTGCAAAGTCGACCACCTCGAGATACCAAAGCACTGCATCGTCAAGCACAATCTCCATTGCGTCTCCGAAACAACCCAGAATCGCAATGGCCCAGTGGGCAGATTGCGCGTCGGCAAAGCAAGCCACGACTTCTTTTACCAGCGACGGGTTGCCGTTGAGTTTGGGTATCGCGACCCAAGTATCGAAGTCGAGACATATCAAGTTTTCGTCTTCCCCAGCAAAGTTAGCCAGGAAGTCGTCACGCGAAGGCAGCGGAAGGGTATCGGTATAGCTGGGAAGCAGAGCGGGTCGCATCTTGAAACGGAACTCGACTCGAGGGTCCGAACTGGCGCCTCTCCATCGCCTGGTAAACTTCTTGAGCTCACCACGAGAGAATGCAAAGCCATTCGATACGCTTCCGTTGCTTCTAGTCGGAATGGGCATATTGGAGTCGGGTTCGGACCTGGGCGCATCGTCGGGCTCGTTCAGGGCTTCCGAGCAAGGGAACCTAGAGCTCTTTGGCGTGTCGGGGGCACTCAGGACCCCGGTCTCAAACCAAAAGCCCACCTCGCCATCGCAGACCTCGCAAGCGTGAACCATCAAGCGCATTCCGCCCTCCTCGATGCCGGGGGGAAAAGTTACTGAGTGCATCATGCTACTAAGAGGCTGTGACAGAGCGTGGCCCGAGATGTACGAGCGCCCGGTGCTTGGGGCTCACCGGGCGCTCGTACAAAGGTAGTTAGTTGTGGCGACCTCTAGGCGGCTTTTACAGCCGAAATCAACTTGAGAAGGGAGTCCTTGGCGTCCCCAAAGAGCATGATGGTCTTGGGGTCATAGAGCAGGGGGTTGTCGACACCGGCAAACCCCGGCCGCATGGATCGCTTGAGAAACACGATGTTCTTGGCTTCATCGGCGTTCAGAATTGGCATCCCATAGATGGGACTCGTTGCCTCATTGCGCGCGGCGGGATTCACCACGTCGTTGGCACCAACGACAAGTACAACATCGGCGTTTCTAAAGTCGTCATTGATCTCGTCCATCTCTTTGAGTTGGTCATAAGGGACGTCTGCTTCGGCAAGCAGCACATTCATGTGCCCGGGCATGCGCCCGGCAACGGGATGGATGGCGTAAGTAACTTCGGCCCCTTTGGCCTCCAATGCTCGGGCGAGATCACGTACCGCGTGCTGGGCTTGAGCTACCGCGAGTCCGTATCCCGGCACGACGATTACCTTCTTCGAATAGGCAAGCATCACCCCGATGTCATCGGAGTTCCCCGACCTTACGCTCTGGTTCGTCCCTGCGGCCGCTCCTGTGCCGGCGTCGGCAGTGACCTTGCCGACAGCCGCGAAGAGAACGTTACCGATGGAGCGACCCATGGAATCGGACATCATCTTGGTGAGCAAAGTTCCCGATGCCCCCACCAGCGTGCCGCCCACGATGAGAACGGTATTGCCCAGCTCGAAGCCGCTTGCGGCAACGGCCAAGCCGGTAAAGGCGTTCAGAAGAGATATCACCACCGGCATGTCAGCCCCGCCAATCGGCAACACGAATGCCACCCCGAGCACCAGGGCCAAAACGAGAAGCACCGCCAAGAGCACGGTTCCGGTTCCTATTGCTATCAGGTAGACCGCGATGACCGCGATCGCAGCGAAAACTAACCCATTGACGATCTGTTGTCCTTTATAGGTAATCGGCACGCCGGTGAGGATCTCTTGGAGCTTGGAGAATGCAATAATCGATCCGGAAAAGCTCACCGCTCCAATGGCCACGGAAAGCACCGTCGAAATCGCCGTTACCACCGCACCTCGGCCAGGTACCCCGAGGCGGAGATATTCGATCACCGCCACCGTGGCGGCGGCGCCGCCACCAACGCCGTTGAATGCCGCGACCATCTGAGGCATCGCGGTCATCTTCACCTTGCGCGCGGAGATAGCACCGACCGAAGCACCGATGACCACCGCGATGAGGATGAGAATCACTTGAGTGGCGTGAGGGTGGATGCGAGTCAAGCTCGCCACGATGGCGATCGCCATCCCACCCGCCGCGATGAAGTTACCGCGCCGCGCGCTCTTGGGGGAACTCAGGCCCTTGAGGCCAAGGATAAACATCGACGCCGCCAGCAAATAGACCAGAGACAGCACTTCAGTCGAGGTGAAGGTGCTGGCAGCTAATATCCCCACCGGCGTCACTTTGTCGCCTCAGTCTGCTTGCGAGTGCGGAACATCTCAAGCATGCGGTCAGTGACCACAAAGCCGCCCACGACGTTGATGGTGGCCATGATCACGGCGATAAACCCCAAGGTGTCGGCGAGGGGTCCACGAGCAGAAGCGGTAACGGCGATGGCTCCGACAAAGATGATCCCATGGATGGCGTTGCTGCCCGACATCAAGGGCGTATGAAGAATGGTGGGCACCTTGGAGATCACTTCGATCCCCACAAATGCCGCAAGTACAAATACCGTCAAGTAGTCGACAATCGCGCTACTCATGACACGAACCTCCAATTTTCAGGACATAAAAGCAGTTTTAGGGAAATCTCGAAGTGGCTAGTCACGACCTCGGCCGCCACAGCACTTCCCCGTCGCGGCAAACGCATGCCGCAGAGACGATCTCATCCCCAAAGTCAAGATTTAGCGCCCCGTCCTTGACGAGAAGAGCAACAAGGTTGTATAGGTTTCTCGCATAGGTCTGGCTCGCATGCGTCGAAACCATTGCGGCAAGGTTGGTAAAGCCGAGAATCTTCACCCCGTTGTGCTCGATCTCAACCCCTGGTTGGGTCAGCTCGGTGTTGCCGCCGGTCTCGGCGGCCAAATCTACTACGACCGAACCAGGGCGCATCGATTCGATCATCTCGGCACTAAGTAGTATCGGGGCGCGTCCCATGGGAATCGAAGCCGTGGTCACCACTAAGTCCGACGCCGCGACGCGTTCGGCGAGAAGCTCGCGTTGACGCCGCAAGTAATCCTCGCTCTGGGCCTTGGCGTACCCGCCTTCGCCCTCGGAGGTCTCAATGGGAAGCTGCACGAACTTCGCGCCGAGGCTCTCGACCTCTTCGCGAACCGCGGCGCGCACATCGAAGGCCTCAACTACGGCGCCCAACCTCCGCGCGGTGGCAATTGCCTGGAGTCCGGCAACACCAGCGCCGAGCACAAAGACTTTTGCGGGAACCAAAGTTCCCGCCGCAGTCATTTGCATCGCCATGATACGAGAGAGGCGATCCGCACCCAGGAGTACCGCCTTGTAACCAGCCAGCGAAGCTTGGGAGCTCAGGGCATCCATGGACTGGGCCCTGCTGATGCGCGGCAACAGAGATCGG
>JAKASN010000270.1 GCA_021819025.1 Actinomycetes bacterium
GTTGAACTTATTGTGCAACCTCCCTGCGGTGTCGCCAAGCACGATGTCGAATCCGCGGGCGCGCGCCGAGGTAATGGCATCGAAGAGAACCGAGGCCGGATCGCTGCCGGGAGCGCCACTGACGATCTCGGCTTTGGCGCGCTGGGCCCACAGTCCCAGCTGATCCGCAGCCGCAGCCCGAAAAGTATCCGCACCGGCCATCATCACTGTTTTGCCAGAGTCACAGAGCTGATTGGCGACCTTGCCAATGGTGGTGGTCTTGCCCACCCCATTGACGCCAACGAAGAGCCAAACCACCGGTTTTGCGCCTTCTAGCATCAAGTGGCGATCGACGCCGAGAAGAGAGTCTTGCATCGCTTCTCGCACGCTTTGCAACGCCAACGCCGGATCGGTCAATTTCGCCTGGCGCACTTTGAGGCGCGACTCCTCCACGATGCGCATCGCGGTGTCCAGGCCAACGTCTGCGAGGATCAGTGAATCTTCTAGCTCCCCCCAGAAGGTGTCGTCAAGGGCGCGGCGCTTGAAGAGAGCTCCAAAAGCTCCAGCGATTTTGGGTCGGCCACGCGGCGCAGCCGGCGAAGGGGCCACAACCACATGATCGGCCGAGGTCTCGGTGACCACGATATCGGAGACCTCGGTAGCGCCTCGCGATCCCCCTGGCGGCGCCGACTCCCTAGCTTCGGGCGCAGTTTCACCGCGCGGCTTTGGCGGGGCGGGCGCCTTGGCCACCGGCGCTCCCATCGTCGGCGCACCGCGCTGCGAACTCAGAGGTCGCCCGGGGGGACGCTTGGAAGTCTCCCCGGTACCGCCTCGACGCGTACTTCGTATCGCTAAGGTGCCAGCGAGTGACAAGACGATCACTGCCGCGATGATGATTTCAATTGCTCTCATTGTGAGTCAAAGTCTAGGCGTGATGAGAGTCATCGAATAAAGGCGACCCAGTGCAACTTATTGGGCATAGATGCGAAGCTGGCGCTTGGCAAGGCGATCTGACACCACTTTGGAGGAGCCGTCGCTAGTCATCGATACTCCAAAGAGGTTGTCGGCGATCTCCATGGTTCGCTTCTGGTGCGAGATGATCACCAGCTGGGCGTGGCTTCCGAACTCGGCGAGAAAAGTGAGAAGACGGCTCAAGTTGAGGTCATCCAGAGCCGCCTCGACCTCGTCGAGAACGTAGAAAGGCGAAGGTCGGGATCTAAAGACCGCAAAGAGAAAGCCCAGCGCCACCAAGGAGCGCTCCCCACCCGACAAGAGCGCGAGGCGGCGAAAGTTCTTGCCTGGGAGGCCAAGTTCAAATTCCACCCCCGACTCGAGGGGATCTTCAGGGTTCGTCAAGATGAGACGCGCTTGGCCGCCGGGAAAAAGAGTCTGGAAAATCTCCGAGAAGTTCCCCCCGATGTCAGAAAGAGCGCTGTTGAAGACTTCAAGCATCTCTTTATTGATTTCGCGCTCCACATTGCGTAGCTCCAAGCGCGACGCGGTGATATCGGCAATCTGAGCCCCGAGAAATCTTTGCTCCTCGCCAAGGCTGGCGATCTCGAGTGCCGCAAGGTGATTGATCGGCCCCATCGCCGCAAGCTCCTCAGTTAGCACCAAGAGGTGCCCTTGAGCGTCTTTGGCATCTACTCCAGGGAGTATCGGAATTTGAGTGGCCACCTCGGGCGCGATCTCAAGCTCGCGCCAAATCCTCTCGGCGGTAACTTCGGCGCGGATCTTGGCATCGCGCAGCTGCGTGTCGTGGGTGCGCTGGCTCTCTTCGAGAAGAAACTTTCGATGCGATCGCAACTCAATCTCAGCCTGGAGGCGGGCGAGTTCGGCACCCAGGGCGCTTCGCTTGTCCCGTCGACGTGCAGCATCTTTTTGCAGCACTTCGATGAGGACGGCGATCTCAGCGAGTGAGTCGCGCGCCTCGCTGGCAAATCCCTGGTAGCGCTCTCGGCGCATCCTGACATCGGCCACCTTGGCGAAGTTGGCTTGGCCGCGCTGGAACTCCCTCTCTTTATCGAGCGTGAGCGCCTCGATCTGCACTTGGCACTGAGCGAGGCGCTCCTGGAGCCGCGCCGCGCCCACCTCTATCGAGGAGCGTCGCGATTTGAGCGCGCTGCGCTCCTTGGAGATGCTGGCTAACTCGCTGCGCGCCGCGGCGAGCAAACCACGCAGCTCAGCTAGCTGCGAGTCGAGGCGCTCAAACTCGGCGCGAGAGGCGTCAAGTTCGGCTGTGGCGGCCGCCTCTTCCACTTCGATGCGCTCGAGCGCCGCTTGAGACTCACCAATAGCTGCACCGAGATGCTCCATGGTGGCTTTGGCGCGCTCAAGTCGGCTCGAGGTGTCGGCGAGGTTCCTCTGGCTTTGCAACAAGCTTGCTTCAATTGACCCTTGCCGCTTCTCAAGATCGAGACGTGCTGTGCGGACTCGCTGATAGTCACTCTCGGCGCTGTGCAGGTCTGCTTGGGCTCGGATAAGGCGCTCCTGGGCGCTTTGCAGCGCCCGGCGGGTAACCACCTCCCCGTCGGCAAAAGCTTCAAAGCCGAAGTTCTCAATTCGGTCACCGAGCCGAGTGACAATGCGCTGCCCGGGAGGCACCAGGTCGCCTGAGATGGCTTCCTCAGGGGTTCCTTCAAAAAAATAACACCCCGCCAGCAACAGATCGACGAGGGCCTCCACCGCAGGGTGGCTCGCTCTGAGCAGCTGAGATACCGCAATGAGGCGGGAATCTTGCGGGGAAGCCGCGTGAAGATCCCCCCGGGCGCGAACTAAGGGCGCAAGAACCGTAGCACGGTCCGAGGACTCCTTGATCCTGCGATAGCTGGCCAGAGCGAGGTCGCGGTCGAGCTGTACCACTGCGGTACCCCAAGGAGCCAGGGCCGCTTCCATTACCCTCTCAAAGCCAGGTTCGATGTCGAGAAGTTCAATGAGTACCCCGTGGGGCTCCCCCACGCTGCGCGCCAATTCTAAGTGCGACTTGGCGTGAAGGCTCCTCGAGCCAGCCTCGAGGGTCCCATGGACGGCGCTGGCGGAGCCCAGTTCAATCCGCGCAACACTCAGTGCTTCGGAGGCTCTCTCTTCGGCACGGCGCAACTCGGCAACTTCTTCTCGCAGAACTGCCAGAGTGGCATCGTCGCTTTGGCACTGGGTTGACCGCTCAGCGATCATCACGGTGAGCCCGGCAACTCCCGAGCCCTCGGCCTCGAGGCGTAGCTGATATTCCCCGAGACGTGCCGCCTCGCGGGTGCGCGCGACGAGCAGCGCTTCTTGGGCTTGGATGAGGCCAGCGCGCAGCTTGGAAAGTTCGAGATGAGCCCCAGAGACGCTTTGTTCGAGGGACTCGAGCTCGGCGATCTTGGCTGGGGAACTAAGCGCCTCTTTGGCTTCGCACTTTTGCTCAAGCGCTTCTAATTCATCCAGAGCAGGGCCGATCTTCAGCACTTCGGCTTCGAGATTGGCGCGCTCGCCTTCGAGGCGCGTTAGGGAAGCTTGCACCTTGGCGAGCGCCGTATCGTCCAAAAGAGCCTGAAGGAGTGTTTCGTACTTGCCGATCCGCTCGGTGGAGATGCTCTCTATCCGCGCGAAGCGACCCTGAAGCGAGAGCGCCCGCTGCAAGATCTCCGAGCCAAAATGGTCATCTTCCTCGATCTGCGATGGGTCGATCTTGGAACGGGCAAGGCGTAACTCCTCCATCTCGCTCTGAAGAGAACTTCTCTCGGTGCCAATGGCGTCCAAAGCCGCAGCTGCTGTAGCCGCGGCCTCTAAGTAAGCCTTGTATTGCGAGCCAAGCAGATACGACTTGAGCTGCGAAAGCTCATCATTGAGATCGAGATGGCGCTTTGCCGCTTCCGCCTGGCGCTCCAGGGGTCGAATACGTCGCTTCAAGTCCCGAATCAGTTCGTTGGCTCGTGCCAGCTCTGACTCCACAAGCTCAAGTCGGCGCCGCGTGCGTTCTTGGCGGCGACGGAACTTGGCTATCCCCGCAGCCTCTTCAATGGTGAATCGGCGCTCTTCGGGCTTGGCATCCAAGATCGCATCGAGATGGCCCTGCGAGATGATGGTGTGTTGGCCTCTACCTATCGAGGCGTCTCCAAGCAGCTCCTGTAAGTCGACGAGGCGACACTCGCGCCCATTGAGTTCGTAGCGGGAATCGCCCGCGCGGGTCAATTCTCGAGAGATTGCCACTTCAGCCAAGTCGAGACCGAGACGCGAGGATGCGTTATCGAGAACCAGTTCCACCGATGCCGCCC
>JAKASN010000271.1 GCA_021819025.1 Actinomycetes bacterium
TTCCGATCTCTTACCAAATCCGACGTGGTATTCGGGCAATACCACGGGTATCTCCAAGAACCGGGAGTAGCACCGCGCTCACAGGTCGAAACTTTTGTGGCCGCGCGAGTCTGGATTGACAATGATCGCTGGTCGGGAGTTCCTTTCTTCCTTCGCACCGGCAAAGCCATGGCGACGTCCACCGCGATGGCCACCCTCGGATTCCAAGAACCTGATCTGACCCGCTTCGAAGCAGGATCACTTCCCGCCGGCTCTGCCCAACCCAATGAGCTCGCGCTTCTTCTCGGCGATCCCTCCTCAATCGAAGTGCGCTTTCTCACCAAAGAGCCCGGAGCGACCATCTCCTTGGTTCCAGCCGCGCTGCAATTCTCCTACGCCCATAGCTTCAACATCCAATTCGAATTGGAGGCTTATGAGCGCCTCGTTCATGACGTGATGATCGGGGATCGAACCTTATTCAATGCTGCGGCGGGAATTGAGCGCCTCTGGGAAATTTCGGCTCCACTATTGAGTAATCCGCCGAAAGTCATCTCTTATCCGGCAGGATCATTTGGACCGCCCGAGGCAGATGCCCTCATTTCACCGCATCGCTGGCATCAGCATTAGAGGAAAAGCGCACAAGCCCTTCGGGGTGCTCACACCAAACTTGATGGACCGATAAGAGATCACTAAAGCAAGGAAATGGGAAAATGGCTGGCAGTGGCGAAAGAGTTCTTGGTCTGGACATCGGAGGAACCCACTTTCGCATGGGACTATGCGACCAAGAGGGAAATCTCATCGCCCACGAATCCTTGCCAACCGCTTCGCTCCCCAACGCCGCGACCGGCTTGCGCACCCTCGCAGCCAAGCTGGACCCCAACCGAGACGCCAAAGTGGCCGTAGCCGGGGTCCCCGGCGTAGTTGACTACGTGGCATCTCGACCAGTCTTTGCCCCCAACCTTCCACAAGGCTTTCTCGCCGAACTCAGCGGCGAAGCGATTGCAAAAGTCCTCGACAGAAAGAGTTTCGTCATCAATGATGCCGACCTCGCGGCCATCGGCGAAGCACACTTTGGTGCAGCCAAGTCAAGCCCCTCCATGGCTTACGTAACGGTATCAACCGGGGTGGGAGCGGCGATAGTGATCGATAAGAAGCTCTACCACACGAGATTCTCCGCCGGCGAACTTGGTCACAGTTTCATCGATTCCAAGAACGCCAGGGCGAGCGGGGAGGGGTCGGTGGAGTACTGCGCCTCGGGCACCGCGCTGGGAAGAATAGCCCGCGAAAAGGGAATAGCGCTCGACAACGAGCAGCTCGTTATTGCTGCTAAGGCTGGCGAAGGGCCCGCATATGATCTTGTCAATAACTTGGCCCGCAACGTCGCGGTGGCACTTGCCAACGTGGTACACCTCTTTTCAGTAGAGACTCTCGTGCTGGGAGGTGGAGTGATCCTCTCGGGCGACTTCGTCTTTGACCTCGTTGAGGCGCATTTCATGGACTTGAAGCCGTCGTACTTCGAGATCGCTGTACTGCGTGCCGCGCTTGGCGACAACGCTGGGCTCGCGGGTTCAGCGGGAGCCCTTACAGCTCTCGGAGCCTGAATGTTGCCGGAGACCCCATGGCTGGGCTCGGCCCGTTAGCTAAGCTAAACATCGCTGGGGCCGGCAATGTGGCTTGGCTGAAACCTCGGGGCCTAAATGATGATTCAGCCTTAGAATCTGGCACTATCGCGCCTGGGTCGCCATCGCCACGCGGGGCTTGTTCCCCTCTTTGGCGGTAGATTACCAGGAGATGGGAAGCGCGGGCATTAGAGCAGAAGTCGGGATAACCGTGGGTTTGAACGCGGTAGTCGTCGCGGTAACCGGTGAAGTGCCGCGTATTCTCACCGTACAGAGGCCCCTTGAAGTCGAAAATCTCGACCCAAGTGCTCGGAAGGCCAACGACAAGAGCCAACCTCGCGATGAGACAGCGCCGGTGGGCCCCGAAGGCATTCCTTTTGGTCCCTTGGATCCCGGCGCCGACCGCACCCTCGAGCTGGGACTACGTCGCTGGCTCCACGAGCAGACCGGTATCGAAGTAGGATACCTCGAGCAACTTTATACTTTCGGAGACCGTGGGCGAGTAGCTCCTGTGGAGAACCGATTTCTCTCAGTCGCCTACTTGGCACTTACCCGTGAAGTCGAGGTTTCCGGTAGCGGCGCGCCGCACTGGGCGCCCTGGTACTCCTTTCTTCCCTGGGAGGACTGGAGAGATGGGCCGCCTGAAGTTCTCGATCGCAAAATCTTTCCCGCTCTCGCGGCGTGGATCTCCTCATCGGGTGACAACCGAAGTGCCATTTTGCGTCGCGAGAGGGCGCAAATAGCTTTTGGGCTTGACAACACCCCGTGGAATCGCAATCGGGTTCTCGACCGCTACGAGCTCCTCTTCGAAGTTGGCCTGGTTGCCGAAGCAAAAGCAAGTTCCCCTCTCGAGACCCAGCCTGACCTGGCGCTTGGCCGCCCCATGGCCCTGGACCATCGACGTATCGTCGCTACCGCCCTGGAGAGGCTGCGAGGCAAACTCTCCTACCGGCCCGTGGCCTTCGAACTTCTCCCGGAGTCGTTCACTTTGTTGCGCCTCCAACGAGTGGTGGAGGCGCTCTCAGGAGAGCGCCTCCACAAGCAGAACTTCCGGCGTCTCGTGGAACAAAATCGTCTCGTGGAGAGGACTGGCGAAATAGAGGTGAAAACAGGGGGACGACCAGCAGAACTCTTCCGCTTCCGGCGCGAGGTTCTCCGTGAGCGTCCCGCCATCGGGGTAGTTATGCACCGCGGCCGGCTTGCCCAGGAGGCGCACAACGGCTAGAATAGCGTTATGCTCAATTTGAGCATAGTTATTTTCCGCACGCGATGGCGGGCGGGCGCGTTGGAGGTGCAAAAATGAACCAAGAAGCGCAGAGCTACGACGCTTGGGCTGCGGAGGTACGCGATCTCGCACGAGAACGCAACGCGATAATCCTCGCGCACAACTACCAACTCCCCTGGATTCAAGATGTCGCCGATCACGTTGGAGACTCCTTGGCGCTTTCACGTGTCGCTGCGGCCAGCGACGCCGAAACCATCGTCTTTTGCGGAGTCCACTTCATGGCCGAGACCGCCAAAATCCTCGCACCGGAGAGGACCGTGCTGCTGCCAGTACTCGAAGCGGGATGCTCGCTCGCCGACACTGTCACCGCCGAAGGCGTGCTGAAGTGGCGCAAAGACCATCCCGACGGTCTCGTTGTCGCTTATGTGAATACCAGCGCTGCGGTCAAGGCGGTTTCGGACGTCTGCTGCACCTCGGCAAACGCAGTCGAAGTGGTGCTGAGCCTTCCCGAGGACCGCGATATCTTGTTCCTTCCAGATTTTTTCTTAGGTAATCACGTCATTCGCACCACGGGCCGCAAGTTGGATCTGTGGATGGGCGAATGTCACGTGCATGCCAAGATCAGTCCACTCCAACTTCGGCAAAAGGTGGAAGCCGAGCCCGACGCTGAACTTCTTATCCATCCCGAGTGTGGCTGCGCGGCAAGCGCACTGACACTTCTCGACGATGGCGAAATACCCGCGGAGCGTACCCACATCCTCAGCACCGGCGCGATGGTGGAGCGTGCCATCAACCTGGGAACCGGGAGCGCCCTGATCGCCACCGAGACCGGAATCATCCATCAACTTCGCAAGGCCAACCCCCTCGGGGACTTTCGCGCCGTCGATCCCGAAGCGGTGTGCCAGTTCATGAAGATGATTACCCCGCAAGCTTTGCTAAGGAGCCTCCAAGAAGGCACTTACGAAATTGAAGTTCCCGAAGACATCCGTCTCCGTGCCTATGCCGCCGTCGAGCGCATGGTATCGATCGGATCGTCGCCCGTACTATCGAGGTGATACCCATGTTGCTCAGCGACTTAGCTTGGACGAATCTCGCCAGGTCCCTTGTCGATGTCGATCCCGCCCGACTTCCCGTCGAGGAAATCGATGTCCTGATTGTAGGGTCTGGGATTGCCGGACTCACTCTGGCAGCGTCTCTGGATCCCAAACTCAGCTTTGCAGTCCTTGCCAAAGAGTCACCCGACGACGGCTCGACTCCGAGAGCCCAAGGCGGGTTTGCCGCCGCGATCGCACCGTGGGACAATCCAAAGGATCACCTCAGCGACACCATGGCCGCGGGCGCTGGACTCTGTGAGGTCCCTGCGGTCACGGTTCTCGTCGAAGAAGCCGGCGCGG
>JAKASN010000272.1 GCA_021819025.1 Actinomycetes bacterium
AGGACTTCACCAGGGCGCAGATCGGTCTCAAGAAAGCCCTTGAAAAAGTCGACTGCCGCAATGGTTCTCTCGCCGCCAACGCCTTGAGCCACGATCGTGGCATCAAGGGCCAATATTGCAGCAGGAAGGTCCGACGCACCGTCTCCGTGGGCCACGGAACCTCCGATGGTGCCGCGATGGCGAACCGCCGGGTCTCCCACCAGAGATGCCACGTGAGCCAAGATCGGCACCGAGGCCGCGAGCACCGCCGATGTCTCTAGGTCACGGTGCCGGGTGAGGGCCCCAATCGCGACAAAGTCACCGCGATCCTCAATAAAGGAAAGCTCCGATATCCGACCGATATCGATCAACGTAGAAGGCGCCGCAAGTCGTAGCTTCATCAGTGGAAGCAACGAATGTCCGCCAGCTAGTAGCTTCGCATCCTCGTCACCAGCGAGGATACTGACCGCCTCAGCGACGCTGGTGGCGCGCACATATTCAAATGTAGATGGGAACATCTAGTTCAACCTCTCTCGTTGTAAAAAATCTCTACTAAGACGTTGCGCAAAGCAGTTATTTTTTCGCTGCAGCAATCGCTTCCCAAACCCTTTGAGGTGAGGCAGGCATATCGATGTGAGTTACACCCAAGGGGACCAACGCATCGATGACCCCATTGATGATCGCTGGAGTTGAGGCGATCGTACCAGCCTCTCCGATACCTTTGACGCCGAGGGGATTGGTGGGACTTGGTGTCACGGTGTGACCAAGCTCGAAGAAGGGGAACTCCGCCGCCGAAGGCACCAGATAGTCCGCCAAGGTTGAACTCAGCAAGTTGCCCTGGGCATCGTAGGAGGCCTCTTCATAGAGAGCTTGGCCGATGCCTTGTACGATGCCACCATGAATCTGGCCCTCGATAATGAGTGGATTGACTCGATTACCGCAGTCGTCCACCGCGACGTAGCGAAGCAACTCGACATCTCCAGTCTCGGTATCGACCTCGACCACGGCAAAGTGGCTTCCGAAGGGAAAGGTAAAGTTGGGTGGATCCCATGAAATAGAAGCTTCGAGATTTGGCTCCATACCGTCAGGCAAGTTGTGAGCGGTAAATGCCTCGAATGCCGCAGCCGCCAACGGGAAGGTCTTCTCCGGAGACCCCTTGACGCTAAAGGCAGCATTGGAATACTCCAGATCCTCTTCCGCCACCTCTAGCTGATGCGCTGCAATCGCCCGAGCCTTGTCAAGGACACGCTCCGTGGCGAGATGCACCGCGGTACCCCCCACCGAAAGCGAGCGCGAACCGTAGGTGTCCATTCCATAGGGCGCCACTGCGGTGTCGGAGTGAAGGACTTCGATGTCTTCAACCGGTATGCCCAGCTTGTCGGCCACAATCATCGACCACGAGGTCTCATGGCCTTGTCCGTGTGGTGCCGTCCCCGTCACCACTTGGACTTTAGACGTCGGCAGTATTCGAACCGAAGCCGCCTCCCAGCCCCCTGCTGAGTAGTTCAGCGACGCAAGAACCCTGCTCGGCGCCAGTCCGCACATCTCTACAAAGAACGAAAGGCCGATACCGAGTAGCTTCGTCGAGCCGGAGTCGATGCGCCGTTGCTTTTCGGCCATGAGTTCTTCCATGCCGAGCATTCCCAAGGCTTTATCGAGATTCTCGGCGTAGTTGCCGCTATCAAAGGTGAGCCCCGCAGCAGAGTTATAAGGAAACGCCTCAGCTGGAATGAAGTTGCGCCGCCGTATCTCCACGGCACTAACACCTACTTGGCGGGCCAGGGCATCCATGGCTCGTTCGATGGCATAAGTAGCTTCGGGGCGGCCCGCTCCGCGGTAGGCATCTGTGGGCGTCTTGTTAGTAAAGACCGAAGTGCAGGAAAAGGAGTAGTTCGGCACGTCATAGACGCCATGGTAAAGAAACGCCCCTAGCAAGGGAATTCCCGGCGTCACGAGCTGGAGGTAGGCTCCCATGTCGGCAATGAGCTTGACACGCACTGCAGTTACTTTGCCATTCGCGTCTGCAGCCAACTCAATATGCTGAATTTGGCCGCGGCCGTGAATTGTTGCGAGAGCATTCTCTGAACGCTCTTCGGTCCACCGCACCGGCTTGCGTAACTTGCGCGCGAGAGCCAGCGCCAGTACCTCTTCGGCGTAGACATTGAGCTTTGAGCCAAATCCGCCGCCAACCGCAGGTGCGACAACGCGCAGCTTGGTCTCAGACACCCCCACGGTGAGAGCAAGCATGATCTTTAGGATGTGAGGCACCTGGGTAGAGGAGTAAAAGGTAAAGTCCCCTCCAAATGGCGCTGGAATCACCGCAACGGAGCGGGGTTCCATGGCAGCGGGAATAAGCCTTTGCTGTACGTAACGCTCCGAAACGTGAAACACCGCGCTGGCAAAAGCCGCGTCCACTGAATCCTTGTCCGGAATCAATTCCCACACGTAGCTAGTGTTGGTTCCGAGATCTCCATGGATAACCCTGGCGTCGGACAGCGAATCCTCGAGCTCGAGCACGGGATCCAGCTCCTCGTATTCGACCTCGATCGCCTCAAGGGCGTCAACTGCTGCTTCCTTGCTATTGGCGAGAACTACTGCGATGCCGTCACCGACGTAATTTACCTTGCCGTTGGCAAGGGGATAGTGCGGGGGATTCTTCATCTGCGCGGTAACTGGCCAGGCACAAGGCATTGGCCCGGCCCAGTCCCCTTTGAGGTCCTCATAGGTATAAACTCCCACCACTCCGGGGGCGGTCTTGGCAGCCTCAACGTTGAGGGATGTTATCTTCCCATGGGCAATGGTGGAGCGCAGCACCGCCATGTGCAGCGCGCCGGGGATCGACAGATCATCGGAGAACTTTGCTTCGCCGGTGAGAAGCTTCGCGTCCTCACGCCGAAGAATTCTCTGACCGATGACGCCATGAGATGTCGAGGATTCGGTAACAGTCATCTTGGTTACGCCTCCACCATCGAATTTGCCGCGGCAAGAACAGACTTTACAATGTTGTGGTATCCCGTACAACGACACAGATTGCCTTCAAGACCGTGGCGCACTTCATCCTCGGTGGGATGAGGGTGCTCGCGCAAGAACGAGGTCGCAGCCATCACCATTCCTGGTGTGCAATATCCGCACTGCAAACCGTGGTTCTCATGGAAAGCCTGCTGCATCGGGTGAAGTTGGCCATCAGCAGAAGCAAGCCCTTCAATAGTGGTGACGTCAGCACCGTCGGCCTGCGCTGCCAACACCGTGCAACTCTTTACAGACTCACCGTTAATATGAATGGTGCACGCTCCACAAGAAGAGGTGTCGCAGCCGACGTTTGTGCCAGTGAGACCGACGTGGTCGCGGATGAAATGGACAAGAAGCGTCCTGGGCTCGACATCACGGGTGACGGTAGTGCCGTTCACCGTCATGGTGATTTCCATGGATTCCCCCTATTTTTGAGACAACGAGCCTAAAGCTAGCATCAACACGCCACTTATGCCAGGCAAATTACAACTCGACTTCTAATGTTGCCCTCATTCTCGGCACAGTTGGGTCATTGCCTGGCGTTACCAAGGCAAAAAGTCTCCCCTGGATCGCCAAAATCGCCACATGGCGAACTTGGCTCCGGTAGCGTGAAGAATGAGATGGCAATTATCTTGCACGGCAGACGAGTAGTGTTGCGACCCTTGAAGGAGTCGGATTTCGAGCCTTGGAATGTCGTGCGGGTCGAATCAGGACGCTGGCTCACCGACTGGGAGCCACTTCCGCCTGAAGGATGGGGCGACCCAGCTGGCAAACGTCTCTTCATGTCACGATGCGTCGCTCGAGAACAGGAAGCGCGTAGTGGGAGTGCCTTTTCGTTTGGAGTATTTCATCTCGGGCGCTTCGTCGGAGAGGCCAACCTCTCGGGAATCCAGCGAGGCCCGATTCAGACCGCGACGATTGGATATTGGATCGATCGAAATGAGGCCGGCAAGGGACTAATCCCCGAGGCCTGCGCGGCGATATTTCGTTTTGCCTTTGAAGACCTGGGTCTTCACCGCATCCAGATTGCAATCGTACCGCGCAATCATGCCAGCCTAAGGGTCGTCGAAAAGCTCGGGCTGCGCCAAGAAGGCCTCGCTTTGCGCTACATCGAAATCAACGGGGTGTGGGAAGACCACCGCCTTTTTGCCATTACCTTCGAAGAATGGAAGGAAAAACGGGACTTCTATGTCGACAACTTCCTCCTTAAACTTCCCTGAGTCA
>JAKASN010000273.1 GCA_021819025.1 Actinomycetes bacterium
GAGCTTCGGGCCAGTCGCGTTGATCAAGAAGTCGTAGCTGACCCGCTCGGTGTCTCCAGAGCGCTTTGGATCCGTGTAGGTGATGTCGATGAATGGCGCGTCGCCAGCTTCATCCCCCTCGGGGTGAATCGCCACCGCCAGCGCTTGGCGAAAGTCGATACCCTTGCGCTTATAGATGGGGCGCAGTGGGAATACCACTTGGCGGGCAGCCATTTTGCCTACCCCAACCCAAATATTGGACGGTATCCAGTTCCAGTTGGAATTGGGAGAGATCACGATGACTTCGTGATCTTGTTTGAGCATTCGCTTGAGATACAGCGCTGCGGTATGGCCCGATACGCCAGCTCCCATTATCACCACTCGCGCCATTATGGCCTCCGAATTCTTTTTAGAGAAGACGCGGGATGCAACGCTGGCAAGCCTTGGTTGCAGGGCGTTGGTGAATCGACGTAACGGTCGAATCCCCTCTTTCCGGTCCGTTATCAACTCGCTGAGTTCTATTCGTTTCCACTATCAAGTTATCTTGGTCTTCGCGATACCCCATAGGGTATAAGGTCACTGACGGAAAATAACTTGCTGAGCTGGCGAAGTGTCGTTCAAGACCGCTTCGCAACCGACAAGTTTCACCCCAGGAGACGTCCGCGCCGTCCCGGCTACGCGAGCATAGTAAACCCCGCCACTTCGCCGAGATGGAGTCACCTCAAGACGCTGATGCCAGAACGTCGTGATACCGACTGCTTCAGCCAATGGGACACTAAATCCCTTGCGTCGCCTCTAGGGCTTGCTCACCATGACGCTCGATTGCGCATCTCATCGATGAGGCCCACCTGATACTCGCAGAGCAGATTTCGCACCAATCGGGTGAGAGGTCCGTGCCTCCAGGCGGCAACCCCCAGACAAGATTCGACCCACTCTACGCCCCGCAGGGAGTTGCTGAGGAAGACTTCCCCCGCGTCGGCGAGTCTCTCAAGGGAGATCTCCACTTCCTGCACCTCGACACCAATTGAATTTAGCAAAGCAACGATTCGCGAGCGGGTAATGCCGGGAAGGATCTGGCCGTCGCAAGGCGGAGTCATCACGGTGCCACTGATTACTGCAAAGAGGTTTGAGCGCGAAGCCTCCAGAACGGTGTTGCCAGCAAGGAGCAACGGTACCAGCCCGGGATGTCGAGCGCTTAGCTCATCAAGTTGGGTACGGTCCAACCATTTATGGGGGCCGAGTCCTGCCGAGGCGTCTACCGGAACTGTCGCAATGCCGATTTCGGGGTCGTGCAGTTGGTAGGGTTCGCAGGCGAGGAGAGTTTGGACGCCGTCATGGGTGGGGCGAACTGTGATGCGCATTCGTCCCGGGCCAGTACTGACGCACTGCGCAGCCTTAGAGATCTCTGCGAGGGTGACGCTTTGATGATCCCCGTAGAGTGATCGGAGGCTTTTGAGGAGCCGAGCGAGGTGGGCACCGGCCTCTATAGCGAAGCCATCCATAGTTGCGATGGTCTCAAATATCCCAAGAGATTCATCGACGACTATGCCTTGTCCACCCCCGGCGCGCCGAAATGGCAGGTAATTTTCCATTTCAGCCCCTATCGCTTCGAGGAGTGGTTCTGCTTTGGTGAGGCACTCCTGGTATTCAGCCTCGGGGTCGGAATCGGCTACGATGCCGCCGCCCACGCCGAGCCACACCTTGGCTTGAGCGATCTCAAAGGTGCGGATCACCACGCTCGAGGACAATCCCGACGCCGGGCTCACCAGCGCGATAGCGCCGGTGTAAACTTCGCGCGCACTTCCCTCGAGTTCGTCAATGATCTCGGCGGCTCGGACCTTAGGGGCCCCAGTGACTGAGCCTGGTGGAAATGTAGCGCGAAGCAAGTCGCCATCGACTACCTCTTCGCGCAGGATCCCGGTGACCGTAGAGACCATATGCCAAACCCCCGCCATTTCTTGGATGGAAAATAGCGAGTCCACGGTAATGGTGCCTGGCATGCAGACCCGCCCCAAGTCGTTGCGCATCAGATCTACGATCATGAGGTTTTCAGCCCGGTCTTTTTCGGAGTTGGCGAGCCCCTGTTTGGCCATTTGGTCACATACCGCGTCAGGACTACGCGCGGCGGTACCTTTAATCGGTGAGGTGCTAACTCGCCTATTGGTGCGCCGAATGAAGAGCTCCGGCGACAAGCTCGCGACCGCGCCCCAGGATCCCGATAAAAATGCTCCAAAGGCGGGCCGGAGTTTGGTTTGACCGGCAAGAAAGAGCTCCAATGGGCTTCCCGCGAAGTCGGCCTGTAGCCGCAGGGTGATATTGGCCTGGAAAATATCTCCCCTCCATATGTAATCGATCGCCTTTTGGATCGCGCTGATATGTTCGCCACGGCCGGGGACTGCGATGAAGCGGGAGAGGTTGTATGTGGCGGGCGTGCTAGAAGTGCCAGCTTCGAGACGCGACAACATGGCGTCCCTACTCCGGTAAATTGCTCGAGCACGCGAAGCTGTGACGAGTGCCTCGAAGTACCATTTCTCCGAATCCGCGTCGAAGCGGAGCAAGTGGTCGTAGTACCGGAGACAATGACGCGGTAGAGGGACGAGGGGTGGTGGCGAGGCGGGTAGATCCTCGATGAGTCGTCCAGATTGGTACCCGATATACCCGATCCAACCTCCTCCCACGGACTTAGGCGTCGCAGCTCCCCGCAGTGTGGGAAGTTGGTTTACGATCGCAAAGGGGTCGCTGTCGCTGGGAGGTGACAGTAGGGGATCCCATGCGATTATGGCTCCGCGTTCAGTCCAATCGCCGATAAGTACCGCAAGATTGTCGGTCCGTTGAAGCTTTCGTAAGACCTCTTGGGGGGTGAAGGGAACCTTGATCTCTTCGGAGGTCAATTCAGCATGCTCACCAAAGTGGAACGGAAGGTCAACTTGCACTTGGGAACTCTTATCGGGCATTACGGGCATTTCCATTCCAGGATTTAGTCTCTGGCAAGCCGGCACGAGTGCTAGCCGAAGTCAAAGCAGCTTGAAAGAGACTCGTCTCGCTCTCAAAGCTGACCTGGCAAGTAGATTCGGCGGCGTCGGCGGTCACTTCAAACAATTGCCAACTTCGGGGGCGATAGATGCTTCCACGAAACCGACTCAAGGCGATTCGAGTCTAGCTTGTTCCGGTAACCCTTGTTTGTTTCGCGTCGGGAGTTCGAGCGTCGTGCCAAGACGGGTGCGCTCAGGTGCGAAGACGGCGAAGCCGTTTCCGAAAAGCACGCTTTACTATCGGTTGCTGGGAAACCTAAAGCGCTCGTTTTTGGGGGAATGGCTCGCTGGCGTGCCAACAAATAGGCGATGCGCTTTGTCGTCGTAACCTTTGGCGCGGCTTCAGTCACGATTGTCGGTCGCCATGGTATTTCATGAAGAGGCGAGGGCTACCGCAGCCAAGGTTAATATCGCTCCAGCGAGTTGCGTCTTTGAAAGGCGCTCCTTTGAGAATGTCGCTGCCAGGATCGTGGTGGACAAAGGATAGACCGAGCCGAGCGCACCCACAATAGCGAGTTGGCCATAGTGGCTGCTAAGGGCGTAAAGCCCATTGGCGCTTACGTCGAGAATGCCCACAAGTGCAAGGAAGATTCCGGGACGTATTCCCACTTTCAATCCTGGTTTTCGGAAAAGCGCCATGACGCTGAACAGAACGACGGTGGTGGTCTTTTGCACCGCTAGAGCAGGAATAACCCCGCCGTGGGCGGCTTTGGCGAGTGAGACGAAGACGACCCCGAAACCCACTGCGCAGATGATAGAGATCAAGACCACCTGCTTGTTCTCGCGCTTTGGCGCACTGATGTGTGAGGCGCTTACCACCGCAACTCCGACAACGCACCCTCCCAATCCCACCATCTGCAGATGGGAGATCCGTTCCCCCGCGATGAGGCCTACTAATACGGGAAAGAGCCCTGCCGTAGCCGAAATCGGCCCGACGATTCCCATCGGGCCGATGGCGAGAGCCCGATAGTAAGCCATGAGTGCGATGGGGCCTACGACACCCGCCAAGACCGCATAAAGGAGATAGCCGTTCGGATGAAGGCCCCCGGTAGCCCACAGAGCCAACAGCGTCGCCACCATGGCTACTGACTGCGATATAAGTACCGCAACGAGGGGCTTGATATGCCTGGAAAGGGTTCCGCCCGCAAAGTCGGATGTGCCCCATATCAGGGCGGACATCAATGCT
>JAKASN010000274.1 GCA_021819025.1 Actinomycetes bacterium
CCGATCTATCTCGTTGCGCGGCCGAGCGAACGCTCCGTCGGTTCGTTTAGAAAGGATCTCGATAGATGACTGAAGTCCCCAACATGGAGGAGCTACTCAAGGATTCACCCAAGAACTGGGGGAAGTGGGGACCCGACGACGAAATTGGGGCACTCAACTATCTCAGTGCCGCTGAGGTTTTGCGCGGGGTTAGCCAGATTCGCTCAGGGGAGGTTTTCACTCTGCAACGTCTCATCGGCGATCCCAAAGGCGATCCGGTGTGGCCCGGGCGCACTCCCGCCGAGAAGACCATGATCCTCGACGAGTCATCCTGGGACGTTGAGGGAGCCCCGCAGTTTCCCGGGGGTCTGCACTACGCAGACGACAAGATCAACGCCTTTCTCCAGGGTTCCACCCAGTACGATGCCCTCGGTCACGTCTGGTACGGCGGGCAACTCTGGAACGGCTACGACGCTCGAACCACGGTTGGCGGCCTGGAAAAGGCCAGCGTGGCGCCCATTGCTGAGCGAGGGGTGGTGGGCAGGGGCATTCTTCTCGATATGGCGCGTTTTCGCCACAAGGATAACCTCGACAAAGCCGAAGTCTTCACTCACGAAGACCTTATGGCATGCGCCAAGTCCCAAGGCGTCGAGATCGAAAAGCGCGACATTCTCGTCATCCGCACCAACTTTCTCAAGCTCTTCTTCGACCAGGGCGCGGCTTTTTACGAGGGTTTCTGCGAGCCCGGGTTGGTCTATAGCCCAGAGCTGGTGCGGTGGTTCCAGGAGATGGAGATCCCCAACCTTGTCACCGACACCATCGCCAACGAGGTAACTTTCGACCCCAACAATGGAACCGCCTTGCCACTGCACTGTGCTCTCATGCGCAACCTCGGCGTCACCCTCACTGAGATCTGTGACCTCGAGAAGCTCGCGGCGGACTGTGCCGCCGATGGACAGTACACCTTCTTGTACGCTGCAGCTCCCTTGAAGGTCTCCAAGGCAAGTGGTTCGCCCGTGAATCCTTTGGCGATCAAATGACGGTCTATAGCGAACGCCCTTGGATCAAGCTTTACGGCGCCGGGCAGCCTGCGGAGATCACCCAGGACTACCCCACCATGCTCGATACCTTCTCGGCTTCGGCCGAGCGCGCACCCACAGCTGTGGCGATCAAGTATTTCGACGGAGTACTCACCTTCGCGGACCTAGATCAACGATCGGATGCTCTGGCACTCGCGCTCTTGGCCAATGGCTTTGGCTCTGGTGACCGCCTTGGCGTCTATACCCAGAACAACCCGGCCTTCGTCATCGGCCTGCTCGCCGCTTGGAAGTCTGGCGGAGCCGCAGTCGCCATCAACCCGATGAACAAAGAGCGCGAGCTCGCATACCTCCTCGCCGACTCGGGTACGGTGGCGCTGCTATGCCTCGACGAACTCTATGAGTCGGTCGCCAAGGAGGTCATCGCGTCTAAAAAGAGCGCGATCACTACAGTAGTCACCTTTTCGGCCTTGGACGAGCAGTCGCGAAATGACGAGCGCCTCTTTTCTAAGATGGTCCGCCTGCGGCCCCAAGGCACGCTGGATCTCGAGGAGATATACCAGCAGTACCGAGGGGAGAAGCCGCCCCTGGTGGTCGCGCGCGGCGACGAAATCGCGGTGCTGACCTATACCTCGGGAACCACCGGGGTGCCCAAGGGTGCCATGAACACCCATCAGACCATGGCCTTCAACGCCCAGACCTACCGAGATTGGATGGGATTTCGCCCCGATGACTCGATTCTCGGCGTCGCTCCCCTCTTCCATATCACCGGACTGATCGGCCACGTGGGCCTGGCGCTGCTCGTACCATGCGCACTGGTGATAAATCACCGCTTCGAACCCGGAGTTGTCATCGACGCCATCCGCGAGCACCGCCCGACCTTCACGGTTGGCTCGATAACGGTATTTATCAACCTTTCCGGGCGCGAAGGGGTGACCAAAGCGGACTGGTCATCATTTCGAATCATCTACTCCGGGGGTGCCCCGATCGCACCGGCGGTGGCCGATCAGTTCATGGAAAAGACCGGCCTCTACATCCATAATATTTACGGACTCACCGAGACCAACTCGCCATCGCACGCAGTGCCCCTCGGCAAGAGAGCTCCGGTGGATCCACATTCGGGGGCGCTCTCGGTGGGGGTGCCCGTCTTCAACACCGTGGTGCGGATCCTTGACGAGGCTGGCAACGAGCTCCCAGTAGGCGAAGTCGGGGAGATAGCCACCTCGGGCCCTCAGGTAATTCCCGGATATTGGAACAAACCAGAGGCGACGATGGCGAGCCTTCCAGGCGGAGAACTACTAACCGGCGACGTTGGATTTATGGATGCCGATGGCTGGTTCTATCTCGTGGACCGCAAGAAGGACATGATCAACGCCGCTGGCTACAAAGTGTGGCCGCGCGAGGTCGAAGACGTGCTCTATGGCCACCCTGCGGTGCGCGAAGCTGCGGTGATCGGCATTCCCGATGAATACCGAGGTGAAACCGTCAAAGCCTACGTCTCGCTCAAGCCCGGTGCCAGCGCCACCGAGGAAGAACTCATCGAGTTTTGCAGGGCCACTATGGCGGCTTATAAGTATCCCCGATCAATCGAGTTCCTCGAGGATCTTCCCAAGACCGTGACGGGAAAGATTCTCAGGCGAGAGTTGCGCGATACAAGCCGCTAAATACCCCAATATCCCCAACGCCGCTGTTACGGCGCGATGAGTCCGCGACTATTCAACCTCCGATGGCCATGGAGATGTGGGTTTCCTCCCTCTGCTCCTCGGGCCGATATGGGTCTTTTGCGCTGGTGTTGGCCGACCTGAGCGCCAAGGTACGCTGCGATTTCAACCATGTCGGGCCCAGTGATATCGCACTGCGCTGCCTTGCGAAGCTTTCCAAGCCTGCCTTGGCCATCCCAGGATCAACCCTCAAGAGCCTTGGTGGAGCTGGGCACGCCCCGGCCATTGCAGCGCAAAGGCGGCGCACCGGCAATTTCGCGGTTCTACCCTCAGCTCGGCTCTGCCAACGGCGAGGCGTCCGCGACCCAATTGGCGCTCGAGGCACCCATGGTGGGGATCTCCTGGGAACGCTGGGCGAGTGCGACAAAGGCCGCGACAACTAGGACACCTGCCGAGAGGCCGAGTCCCACCACAAGGCCCGAGCGCCCATCGGAAAGCGCGCCCGATAGCAGAGGACCAATGCTCTGGCCGAGCGCAAAAGCTACCGTCAAGGTCGCAATGGCGGGCGTCCAGTGATGCGGAGCGAGCGAGCGGCGCGCGACTGCGGTCATCGCGGTCACCACCGAGAGGAATGAACCTCCGAAAAGAATCGCCGAGCCAATCGCGGCAAGCTCAGCATTAAATATCAAGGGCAGCAGAGCGCCCACACTCAGCACTGCTAACACCGCCGCAGGCCCGCGCCCCCCAGCAAGGCTCGCAATTGGCCGCGCCCAGGCAAACGCACCAAGGATCGCCGCGCACCCCAGGATGACCCAGAACCAAGTGATCTCAGAGGCTCCGGCACCCTGGCTCTCCAAATACGCGATTATGAAGGTCATGTAAGCGATATAGCCCGCCCCAAAGAGGGTATAGGCAACTAGCAATGCGGAAAAGCGCTTTGCGGGCCACCGCTTCTCGGCGCTGGCCGTCATGCGCGGCTCTTGGGTTTCCCGAGATGCGCGTGTGGAAACTCCCAGCGCCAGCGCACCCATGCCCGCAAGCATGACCCACCCCCACTGCCAGCCATCGGCGGCACCTGTGGCGTCAAGCAGCCAAGGGATCGCGAGACCCGACACTACAATTCCCGCCCCGCCTCCTGCGAAGTAGATGCCCAGCAAAGATGCTGCCCGGCGCTGGGTGCCATGCCTGGCGAGTTCGGCCACGAGCCCGGCACCGGCCACGAAGCTCACCGCTCCGGAGACTCCCGCGATGGTTCTCAAGAAGAGGAGCACGAAGACATCTCGCGACCCCCCGGTGGCCAAGAGAGTTGCCACCGTCACCGCGAGACCCCCAAGAAAGCTCCGCCGTATGCCCAAGCGTCGAGCGATGCGAGCTACTAGGAGCGCTCCGGCGAGATAGCCAAGCGCATTGGCAGCATTCATCGCCCCAGCGATAAAGAACGTCCAGTGCAGTGACGCGCGCATCGCGGGAAGAAGCAGCGCATAAGCAAAGCGCGCCAAACCGAGCG
>JAKASN010000275.1 GCA_021819025.1 Actinomycetes bacterium
CGATCTGCTAAGATCGCCTGAATATTCATCGAACCACTGTTCGACGTGATCACTGAAGTATTTTGGGAGATCGCCGTTGTTGATGGTGCCGCAGTGGTGGTGGGCGTCGACGACTGGGCAAGCTTGTAGCCGCCGAAGCCAGCGGCTGCCCCGACCACTGCGGCGATTACACCCGCGCCAACAAGTACACGTGCGATCTTCGGCCGAGCCGGCTTTGGCTTGGCTGCTAGGTAAGGCGCACTTGCTATGTACCTTGGCGTTTCGGTGGGCTCTTCGACTTGTGCCTCTGGCTCCGTAGCCTTGGGACCCGCCACTTGCGCTAAATTTTCTTCCAGCGGATCCACTGGGGTGACTCCTTCTGGCGGAGTCGTGCCAAGTGGACCCTCTTGGCCTCCAGTTGCGGCCTGCTCGCCAAAGGCCATCGTTGGCTCAGACGGAGATTCCTGCGGCTCTTGCGCCGGGGTTTCGTCGTTATATCCGGTCATCGGTTACCTCTTTATTGAGTTGGGCTCTTATGGGAATAGCTTCATTTGTTATCTTCGGCTGCGAACCTTTGAAATCTCTGAATTAGCGCTAAAGGAATGCGCATAGTTCGCCGATACTTCTAATGCGACCCAAAAGAGAGTTGAAAAGGGGCCCCTCTCTCACCTAGGCTTTTCGGTCACGCTTCTAAATGTTGCTTTGCTTTGCTAGATCTCTGGCAGAGCAAGAGGTCATTTAATCGCCATCTTTCTTCTCGCGCCGAGTTTCGCGACGTCTGGAGTGCTAAGCTTCTTGCCCATCTGGCGGCGTCCTGGCCAGGGAGGACTCGAGTAGTTGCCGATAATCTACTATTGTCTGGAGCTAATGGACGAATCTGCGGGAGAAGACATGGGTATGCGCGAGGAGTGCAAACACTTTCAGAGCAGGACGTATGCGACTGGAGATGTAGCCCGCTTCTGCACTTTGGATTTGGCGCCTGAGGCGCCATGGCGCTGCCCGGCAGATTGTCCCAAGTACGAACGTCGTCTTGCCGATGTCGCCTGGCACCACGGCAGTCTCGTTCCCCCGCCGGTTGGTGAGGTTCCCGAGGGTAACGATGAAGCTATCGCGGCGCTTTTGGACCAAGCTGAAGAAGTCGTCAACGCTGCCGCACCTGAAGTGCTTCAAGATTTCGATGCCACACCACGGCGCAAAGGGTTTTTCAGGCGGAAATCCAAGTAGGCGTGAGCCCTCGCTTGGCGAACAAAGTGTAACCTCATTGCCGAAACGGCTTTTAGCCTCCACTAAAGTCTGGCTTTCGCTTTTCCATAAATGCCGTCATGGCTTCGTTGAGATCGTCAGAGCGCAAGAAGGCGGAGTTCCATAGTGCAACGCGGTCAAGGTCGCGATGGATGCTCGAATCGTAAATTTCTGAGATGATCTCCTTGGTGCCCATCGTCGAGAGCGGCGAATTTGCCGCGATAAGTTCTGCGATCCGCGTGGCATGCGCCAGGGCCTCTTGCTGAGTGGGCAAGACGTGGTTGACGAGGTTGATTTTTTCCGCCCGTTGCACGTCGAAGTCTTCTGCGGTAAGGGCCAACTCCATCAGGTGTCCACGCGAAATGATTTTGGGGAGGCGCTGCAGGGACCCCAAATCTGCCACGATGGCGATCTTGGACTCGCGAATGGAGAATATCGAGTCCTCCGACGCGATACGGATATCGCAAGCGGCGATGAGATCGACGCCGCCTCCGATGCAGTAGCCATGTACCACCGCAATTGTTGGCTGGGGCAAGGCCGCCAAGGTATTGAAGGGGTCTTGGAGCGTTTTGACGTGGCGATAGGTGTGCATGGCCTGGGTGGCCGCCGAACCCTGCGTCGGGTTGATGGGAGAATCCTTGAGATCCAATCCCACGCTGAAGTGCGCACCTCGGGCACTGATGATAATTGCGCGCACCCCCGGAGTGGCCGAGAGCTCTCGCAAAGCCGGCCCTAGCTCAGCGAAGAAGGCCGGATTCATGGCGTTGATGCCCGATTTGCGCGCCAGCACGAGATGGCCGATGCCACCGTCGTGAGAGATTTCCATGGTCTCAAATGTTGTCACGGCCCGATGTTAGCGGAGAAATTGTGCCCGCGGTGAACTGAGAGTGAAGAGTTCGCTTCTCGAACCGCCCTAGAGATGAATCCCGGCGTAGAGGGTCTGCAAATGTGCGAGCCAGGATAGATTCTACTATCGTGGTAGTAGAAATTATTTCGCCCTGCAGTGTTCGAGGTAAGTGTGACGGATAAGGTCAAATTGATTAGCGGGTTCGAAGTTTCGGACCTTCACGTAGCTTCCGACGCTCCCGATTGGCTGCGCGCCGAGCGCGAATCGGCTTTTGAGAAGTTGGCAAAAGTTGAGTTTCCCACCACCTCCGACGAGATCTGGCGCTACTCCCGAGTTGATGAACTCCTGAGTTTGGGCCTCTCGATGGATGTGGAACCCGCGAAAATCGTAATGGCTTCGCAACCGGGTAAGCTTCCCGCCGTTTTTGCGTCCCTCGCCGAGTCCGCGAGTCTCTTTGTCAATCTGGGGGCAGGTCGGGCCAGGGTCGTGGCTACCCCAAGGAGTTCGGACGTCGTGTTTTGCTCCGCAAGTCAGCTCGCTGAGCCGACATGGCCCTTGAGCGAGCCCTCGGATGACTTCTTCGAACTATTTGGACAAGCGAATTCCCCGGATCGGTATGTTGTGGACGTTCCTGCGGGTGTCGCGCTAGTCGGTCCCATTGTGGTTCTGCACGATGAGTACGCCGACGGGGTGAACTATATGCCTCATTTGGTCGTGTCGGTGGGCGACAACGCTTCGGCGCGCCTGATCGAAGTCTTTACCGGTGGCAATGAACGGTCCCTCCTTGGGAGCTCCACTAAGGTTCACCTTGGCGCCTCGGCGCGTTTCGAACACTTTCAAGTTCAGGACCTCGAACTCGGGGCCTATCAGACTTCCTTTGTCGGTACGCACCTCGGTGTGGGTGCCTCTGCTCTTTTCGGAGCCTTCAGTTTTGGTGGCCATTATGCGAGAATTCGCAGTGAAAGCCACCTATTGGGAGATGGCGCCCGCGCGCAGCTCAAGGCCGCCTACTTTGCCAATGGTGAACAGATGCAGGACTTTCGGACGCTTCAGGATCACCACGGTCCCAATACCTACTCGGACTTGTTGTTTAAGGGTGCCGTCGCTGGAAAGTCTCACTCGGTGTACTCAGGATTGGTGCGGATCGAAGAAGGTGCCATTCGTTCCGATGCATTTCAGACCAATCGGAATCTCGTTCTTTCCGAGGGCGCTCGGGCTGATTCGGTTCCCAATCTCGACATAAGAGAGAACAACGTTCGGTGCAGCCATGCCTCAGCGGTGGGTCCTATCGATCCAGACCTCATCTTTTACCTTGAATCACGTGGAATTGATCCGCGCCGTGCGGAGCGGATGATTGTGCGAGGATTTTTCAAGGAGATACTTGAAGGCATCGACGAGCCTGAACTGGTGGGCATTGTAGAGGCCTTGGTCGCTAAGAAACTAGAGGAGCTGGACTGATATGGGAGAGAAGGTGGCCATTGGGAGTCTTGAGGACTTCGAGAGCGGTGCCGCAACCAAGGTTGAATTGGTGGGCCATCGCATTGCCGTGGTACGAATCGGCGACGATTTTTATGCACTTGGAGATCGCTGCAGCCACGCCGACTCCTCCTTGAGCGAAGGCGAGGTATACGGAGAGGATCGTGAGCTCGAATGCTGGAAGCACGGAAGTACATTTTCGCTCGACACGGGCAAGCCGACGACACTTCCCGCCACTAGAGCTGTGCCGGTTTACAAAGTTACGGTCGAAGACGGGAAGGTCTGGGTTCAGCTACCATGACAAAATCCAGCACGTCCCTAAGCGGAGCTGGAATCTTAAAGATTTCCAACCTGCATGTGAGTATCGGCGCCCAAGAGATCCTCAAAGGCGTGGATCTCGAAGTTAAAGCTGGAGAGGTCCATGCCATTATGGGACCTAACGGATCGGGCAAGACCACGCTTGCTTCGACCATTATGGGCAAGGTTGGCTATGCGGTAACTGCAGGAAGTATCTCCATCGGCGAGCGCGACATCACCCATGCTTCCACGTTCGAGCGTGCCCGAGCTGGACTTTTCCTGGTATCGCAGTATCCTGCGGAACTTCCAGGGATCAGCTTCATTGACCTCGCCGCCGAGGT
>JAKASN010000276.1 GCA_021819025.1 Actinomycetes bacterium
CGGTGGGGTTACCGAAAAACCGCGTGGTGACCTTGACCTCAAGTCGCGCCACCATTCCCGTGGCGGTGACCTCACATGAGAAGGTCCCCCTGGAGTTACGCCTCACGCTGAGCAGTGATCGCCTCAAGATCGTGGGCGGGGGAACTCAGCTCATCAAAGTGGGAGCTGCAACTAACACCGCCTCGTTCGTCATCGACACCAAGACCCTCGGCATCTTCCAGGCGAGTCTGGCTCTCACAACTCCCGATGGCAAAGTTGCGATCTCAACCACGAATCTGCAGATCCGCTCGCTGACCTTCACCCTTGCGGGAACGCTTCTCACCGTAGCGGCTCTGGGAGTTCTCGCCCTCTGGTGGATCCGCACCCTGCGCAAGGGGCGCTCGCGAAATCGTACCTTGGTCCCTCACCCACCCGAAAGCAGGGACGATGCGAAGACTTGAGGGGATGATCAATGCCGCCACCACGAGACGCCGTAACGCCTCGGCGATGGCGGTGGGAACGTTGCTCTCCCGCATTTCTGGTTTGGCGCGACTAGCAGTAGTTGCTTGGGCGCTTGGGATCTCATCCCTGTCGGACGTCTTCAACCTGTCCAACAACGCCCCTAATACCTTTTACGACCTCCTGGTCGGAGGAGTCCTCGCCTCCACCATGATCCCGGTCATGGTCAAGGCCTCGTCCCGGGTCTCCGACAACGAGGCATGGGAGGCACTTTCGGCTATCGTTACGGTTGCCCTAGCGACCTTGATAGCAGCGACATTGATCTTTGAGCTCATCGCGGGATTGATAATCCATGGCTACATGCTCGGCAACCACTCCCCAACTCGAGATATCCAACTCTCGGCCGCGACAAACCTGCTGCGCTTCTTTGCGCCACAGCTCTTCTTTTACGGCCTCATCTCGGTCTTTACCTCGCTCTTGAATACCCGCGGCCGCTTCGCCTTGCCAGCTTTTGCACCGATCGCAAACAATGTCATCGCCATCGTAACGCTCATCGCTTTTCACTTCGCCTTTGCAGGTCTCAGCCCAGCAGCAGCAATCGGGGCCTTGAGCCACATGTCCGGTTCGCTGCTGCTACTTGGTATTGGCACCACTGCGGGCGTAGCGATGCAGTGCCTTGTCATTATCTTCGGAATGCGTAATCGGGGGTACCGCCTCCGACTCAACTTCGACCTTTTCCATCCCGCGGTGCGCGAAATCGGCCGCATGTCAGGGTGGACCTTCGGGTATGTACTTGGCAATCAGGTCTCTCTCTTCGTGATCCTCGCCTTAGCGGATGCACACTCTGCTGGATCCGTGAGCGCCTACAACAACTCCTATCTCTTTTTCCAACTCCCCTATGGCATCGCGGCCTATTCGATCATGGCTGCGATAATCCCCGGACTGGCGGCAAACCACGCCCACGGAGAGAGGCGCCAGTTCCGCGTAAGCCTCACTAGGGGTACCCGGATCTCCGTAGCGCTGCTGATTCCGGCCGCTCTCTTGTATCTCGCCATGGGACGCCAACTGGTGATGATCCTTCTCGGGCACGGTGCCGCAACCTCACACGGGATTGACCTAACCACCGCGTCGCTCTATGCCCTAGCTTTGGGATTGCCTGGCTTTGGGGCTTTCCTCGCCTCAGTTCAGGGCCTTCAAGCGGCGCGACTCGCGCGTCAGGTGTTTTGGGTGTACGCCATTGAAAATGCCCTTACCATCGTTTTGGCCCTGGCACTGGTTGCTCGCTACGGAGTCTTCGGCCTCTCCCTCTCGGTCTCCATCGCATATAGCGTCTCGGCAATCTTCGCTCTCAGAGTCCTCGCCAAGCAACGGCTCGCTCCTTATTTGGGGTCGATGTTCGTCTCTTGGGCAAAGTTTCTCCTACCGTCCATCGCCATGGCGGTGGTGATCAAATTGGCTTCGCGTGGCTTGGGCAACGCTACTGGGGCTAAATTGATCCTCGAGCTTATCGCAGAGCTTGTTGGCGGAATCTTGGCATTCACAGCGACTCTCTGGCTGGCATATCTTTTCTCGACGATTCCCAAACACAGGAGGGCGCATTGAGCAAAATAAAAGTCGTCACCGATTCTGCAGGAGACATTCCTGTTGACATGGTGCGCGACCTCGGAATCACCATCGTTCCTTTGACGATTCGCTTCGGAAGTACCGAGTATCGCGACGTGCTCGACCTCTCGGTGGAGGACTTCTGGCAAAAGGCAGCTACCAGTGCCGACCTTCCCCAAACCGCAGCACCCTCCTCCGAGTCTTTCAAAGACGCCTTTGAAGCTGCGCGCGAGGAGGGTTACACCGGGGCGATTTGTATTTGCATCTCTTCAAAGCTCTCGGCAACTTACCAATCCGCACTAAAAGCAGCGGAGTCTTACCAGGGGTCCGACTTCGCGGTGGCGGTGGTTGACTCCCAACTTGCCACCTATGGGGAAGGGGCGCTCTCGGTGCTCGCCGCATGCAACTCCGAGATGGAACTCGATGCCCTAGTAGCGCTGGTGAAAGACACCGCGAGTCGCACGCGCATTTTCGGTGCGTTAGATACCTTGGAAAATCTTCGCAAGGGAGGAAGAATTGGCGCTGCTGCCGCGACGTTGGGATCGATCCTCTCGGTCAAACCAATTATCGAGGTCGTCAATGGCGCCGTCGAGGCGCCGTCGAAACAGCGCACAAGGCGACGTGCACTTGAGTTTCTCTACGAGTTAGTGCGCGAGGCGGCTCCCAGAATTGAGTCCATTGCTGTTATCGATGCCCTGGCGCCCGATCTCGACGAATTCCTCGCCAATATCAAGCAATTTTCTCGCACGGACGAGGTTCTCGTGACACGGATCGGCCCGGTGATAGGAGCACATGCGGGGCCACGCACCATCGGAGTTTGCATCATCAGCGCAGAATAAGTGCCCAAAAGCTATCCCTCAACGAGCGCCGATAATGAGACGTCAGATAGTAGCCGAAATGATCTGAATCACCAGGTGATAGCAATGTTAAGGCTCTACAGGCTATGAGCACTTCTCGGTTTAAGGCAAAATCCTGCAACTGGTACGCCGGGCGAGATTGGATTTAGGAACAGGGGATAACCCTTTATGAGGTCATCCCCTGTGCGGCACCGGGGCCAAGAATGCGCTGTTGCAAAGATCACAAGATAATCGATCTCAAGAGCGCGGCTTACCGCGGGAATCCACCCTCGGCGCTCAACGAACATTCGCTCCGCAAGCCGGAACCCACCCTTTCTACCCAACCCGACGACTCAACTCTCAAGGACTCCGGCAGCTCCCCGAACCGGACTTACCGCGACAAGTACCGGGAGCTCGTCGCATAAGTGGCGATAATCCAACTTCGTTCTGGTTGTTGAGCCCCAGGCGCTCAACGAACGCAGATGTGAAATAGCCGTGACAGCGAAACGAGCCCCATGACTTTGCACTTGACTTTCTTTCAGATCTGAGATATCGTATCGGAAGTCCGTGATGTTCCAAGTTCCCACGGTCGAAAACGGAGGAGTTCATGGTTAGAGAAAGAGTTTCCGGCGCAAGCACTACAGGGGGCGCAATGCCTCAGCAAACACGATTTTCGCTGGCCCAGATCCTTTTGTGCGGAGTAGCAACCACCAGCTCAATTTGCCTGACGGCATGTTAGAGGTGGAGAGGTCTGACACTGTTACTCCATACTCGGACTACTTTCCGAGTCGATCCGACACCAGAGTCGGACAAACGAACGATACTCTGCCTGGTATTGCTTCCAAAGATAGTGAGACGCCCGGAGATCGTAAATTCCGCGTTGACAGGGAAGACGCCGCGGACATTTCTTATATCGCTACGTCATGCGGTGGTCGGGAACGGCGCCGACAACTACCCGACGGCTCTCCATTCGGCAAGCGCCAACAAAACGCCCAAGCGGTGAAGTTTCTTAGCTCCGCGAGACCGAACGCTATTTCGCTACTCACGCAGGGCTATATTAAGCGACATTACAGTAGCCAGGATGGGAGACCACCTCTGGCCAGCTCGTTGGAATCCGATGCACTCGGAAATATCTGCGACGCGCGCACAAGCGAGACCCCTTACTCCTCGAACTTGCCTGTCGCGTTTTGCATCGCGACGAACCACGCCCAGCCAGACGGACCACCCATATCTTGACACCAAACTGGAGATCCAATATGCCACCAACGATCAGCCTAGAGCCCGAGACTCGCTCAATGTTAA
>JAKASN010000277.1 GCA_021819025.1 Actinomycetes bacterium
GATCTCCCGCGAAGGTGCAGCTGCTGCTTGCCGACGATAACGGGGATCTCACGACCACCATCGCGTGGCTCTTGGGCATCGCGGTTATCGCGGGAGTGGGAATCGCCATCTATACGGGCATCATCGCCCCGAACCTGACGGCTGCCACCACCAAGTCCAACGGCCTGGTCAACAGCATCCCCTAAGCCCATATCCCCCCGCCAGGGCGCCGGCGCAGCTCTGTCCCGGCGCTCTGCCCCACATTCGAATCGCACAAGAGCGAGAAGGAGGCCAAAGCCGTGTTTGGCAGTCTCTTGAGAAACGCCAAGGGCGGCATCGACGACGCTCTCGGCCTGGTGCTGGAGGTCTCCCTCTTCACTATGATCTTCGTCTTCGCCGCGGTATTGATCGGATCCGCCGCCGCCCAGGCGATGTCAGAGGTGGTGGCCAATCACCTCGCGGCGATCGAGATCAGCGGCAACACAGCGCTCATGGCCCAAGAGGCCCAGAGCGAGCCGCGCCAGTTCCTCGCTGCCAATTCCGTGGCGGTGACCTCGTCGCCGTCGCAATGCGGGAGCGCCAATGCCTGTGTGGTGGCCGAGCCGTGCTCCTCGAGCAACCCGGCATGCGTAGTCATCGTGGAGCGCCGGGTGATGATCCCAATCGTGGATACGCCCGTCACCTGGAGTGCAAAGGCGGTGTCGATATGGCAGCCAGGCGCGTGACCGCCCGGGACATAGCCAAGCTCCTCGCGGATGAGAGCGGCCTGGTCACCGCGATGGAAATGACGGTGGGAATCATGCTCAGCTTCGTACTCATCGTGACAGCGGTAATTATCATCGCGTACTCCATCATGGGAGTCATGGTGGATGACGCAGCTCTGGTGAGCGCGCGGGCGGGATCGCAGTTCCTCTTCCCCTCCCAATCCGCCCAGGCTGTCGCCACGGCCCAGCAGGTCTTTGCCGCCGCGGTCCCGCATTCGCCGCAGGTATCGTGCTCCGCCCTCAACGTAACGACCCCCGCTTCCACCTCGGCCCCGAACTTCACGGTCTCGAGCTATTGCAGCGTGGACATGGGGACCTTCCTCGGCGAGCGCATCGCCACGAGCTGGACCGCCAAAGCGAGCGTGCCCGTGGGACCCTATTCGGTGGGCAACTGATGGGAGCCTTCGTGCTTTTCCCGATCTTGCTGTTCTCGGTCTTCATCTACGCGATCCTGGGCTTCACCGACTGGATCCACGTCGATACCCTGGTGCATGCCGCGGCCCAGGGCGCAGTGCAGGCAGCTGCTGAGGGTGCCAGCACGGTCGCCGCCAACGGGATCTATCCCGGCACCGCATCCGCGCCTGCCCAAGTCCCGCTCGATTCGGGGACCGTCAACTCGACGGTGGGGGAGATGCTCACAGGCCAGCCCCACATCACCGGCTACTCCTGTTCGACAAGCGGATCCCAGGTGACATGTACCGTCGACTTTACTGTTTCGATGCCGATTGTCGGAACGGTGAATTCGCAGACTACCGCCTCGTCGGTGAACCTGGTTCCCTGAGGTGCGTGACAGGTGCGGGCGATACTCCTTGTCAGCGAAAAGGCATCCTTGGCACGGCCTCGTACCGGCTATGGCGACCCAGCGCCATCTCTTTCTTTCTCCAGGGGGACCCGCCGATCCCATCGGCCCAGGCGGAGACGCGGTTGCTTTTATGCGCATCGACTGTATCGGCTACCAGGGCCACACTTCCTGTGCACAGCTATCGATGGTGGGCGCTGCCGCATTGCGGGCCATTCTCGACGATGCAGCTATGCTCCCAGCAGTACGCATCTGAGGAGAAATGCCCGGTTCGATATGCCCAAGATTCTGTCACCTGAGCCATCAGCTTGACAGTCCCATGATGAGCTAACTTGTCAGACTGGTTCCGTTTCCACACGCGCCATTATGCTGCAGGCAATGTTACGCGAAGCTGGTGAACTCGATACTCGTCAAGTGCTATCCTTCGCGCAGGCAATCGGGAGAATTCGTGGCAGTAATCGAACTCGTGAACGTTTCCAAAACCTTCAAGGGACTCCGGCGAAGGCGAATCGCGCTAACGGGACTGAATCTCGAGGTCCGCGAAGGCGGCGTGCATGGGTTCCTCGGCCCCAATGGCTCCGGCAAGACCACAACGATCCGGATACTGCTCGGTCTCATGCATCCGAGCAGTGGTTCCATCAAGGTCTTGGGGAGGGAAGTCCCCAAGGAGCTACCGCAAACTTCGCGTGATATCGGCTCTCTGATCGAAGCTCCAGCACTTTATGGATCGATATCGGCAGCAAAAAATCTCCAACTTACCGCCGATCTGCTCGGCCTCGGGAAGCGGAGAGTCGAAGAAGCCCTGGACATTGTGGGACTTTCCGATAGGGCCAAGGATAAGGTGGGCACATTTTCTCTTGGCATGAAACAGAGATTGGCGATCGCTTCGAGCCTCTTGGCCAAGCCAAGGCTGCTTGTCCTGGACGAACCGGCCAACGGACTCGATCCAGAAGGAATAGTCGAAGTCAGAGAGCTCATCAAGGGCCTTGGTGCAAACGGGGATACTACGGTCTTTGTCTCTTCGCATCAGTTGGCCGAAGTCGCCCAGATGTGCGATCGGATATCGATATTGAAAGGCGGGAAGTGCCTCCTCACCACAGATATTGGTTCCAACTCAGCAAGTCTGGCAATCCGGCGGTATCGCATCAGGGTCTCTGATGCCCCCAGATCGTGCGATCTCCTCAGCAATGCTGGGATGATAGCTTCTTTGCACGAGCCATATCTCGAGGTAGAGGGCGATATGGATCCCTCGCTAATTACCAAAGTGCTTGCCTCAAGCGGAGAGTACCTCTCAGAACTCACCCAAGTGGGATCGGACCTCGAAGCGCTATATCTCCAGGTGGCGGGTGAATCGCTGTGACCACTTCCTCAACCTCCGTGTCCCCTAACGCTGGAGCCGCCCCATTCCGGCTCATCCTACGTGCCGAAGTGCGCCGCATCGCCTCGCGACGGTCCATCCGCTTGCTGTTGGCCGCAGGGGTCATTGGGGTTCTTGTCTATTCGTTTTTCCTACTGCTGTCGCATGCGAGTCCGAGCTCCCATGCCCTGGCTATCGACAATGCGAAGCTGCGAGCCTATGAAGCCCAGATACGGGCAGCTTGCCTGAGAAGCCAGCCGCCTAGCGTGTCGGTGCCAGCTGGGGCATGTAACATCCAGATGCCACTCACGGCGGTTCCCGGCGTCAAGTTGCCTTTCGCGGCAAGTGCCGGGCTGATGAGCGGGGCTACGGTGATCGGAGGCGTGGGGATCCTCTTGGCGCTCCTGGTGGGCGGCAGCTACATGGGTGGGGAGTACCAGAGTAGGGTAATCTCGCTCGAAGTCGCCCTTGAACCGAGAAGACACCGGGTCTTTTTGGCAAAGCTGCTGGTTCTCGCCTCATTCTTACTCCTCATGGGAGTCATATTGGAGCTTCTATGGCTTGGGTTGGGCAGCCTGGTTGCCTCCGTCGTGGGGAACTTCAATGGTTTCGGAATGTCGCAGCTAGGAACCCTCCTCTTAGTTCAAGCACGGATTATCGTCCTACTGGCACTGGTGGGCGCGATATCGTTTTCTCTGACCGCGATGGTGAAGAACACCGCCGGAAGTGTGGGTATCCTACTCGTCTATCTCTTGATCGGCGAGCGGATCGCGGCTTCTGTGTTCATTTCGCTATCCGCGCACCTACTGAGTGATTCGATCCAGGCGATCGAGAGCGTCAGCGGCATCGAAGTCATGACGAGCAGGTTCGCGCCGCCAGCGATCGCCGTGATCGGTGGCTCGAGCTCCATCTCGGGGAGCGCATCATTTGCGCAAAATATGACGCACCTCTCGCCGCTGGAGGGTCTCTTCACGGTCTTGATTTACGCAGCGATCCTGGTGGCGGCCTCGGGATGGTTATTCCAAAAACGTGATATTTTTTGACCGCAGAGGCATGCCGGGCGCCCTTGCCCGCCCAGGCCGCCATGAAGCGGGCTGTCTTTGTTGGTCGACCCGACCCTGGCATCGCTGACGAAACCAGAGTCTTCGCCAGCCTAGACTCGGGCGTCTTTATGGACCGGACTCGCACTGCCACGCTATCGCAAGCGGGCTACCCGGTTGCGTCATTGCAATCTCGCTGTACTTGCGATGTCCGCGCTGCTCGATGCGCGCGTATCG
>JAKASN010000278.1 GCA_021819025.1 Actinomycetes bacterium
AGCCTTCAGATCGGACCGCAAGTAACGCATCGAGTAGCTTTGTACGATCGCACCGACTCCACAAACCAAGACCAACAAGGTGACAGTAAGGTGATTCGCCCATAGTCCGACTAGCGGTCGACCGCTCGATCCATTCACGGTGATTCCCACCGGACCGCTGATGGCGACGATCACCGCCGTGACAGCAGCGAAGGTGACCGAGATCCAACTCAGTGTGGTCACTATCGGAAGGCGGATCGTGGCTAGAGGTCTCCTCGATCTGGCCACTACGGTACCAAGGAACGGCGTGAGGGCCGCTCCAGCGAGACACCCCTCAGCCAAGGTTCGCAGTGCCAACCCATTCCCATCGCAACCCGCTGCGCATGCCGTAAGCAAAGTGCCCCCTTTGGAAACCGCGATACATACTTCGTGAATTATGCATCCTAGATTAGCGGGGCGTAGGTGAGGAGTCGGCCAGCCAAGGCGATAAATCTGCGCTGTTATTCACGTATTCGAATACACTAAGTGGGGTGGCCGACCCAGATCATCCGAGTAATGAAGTAACGAAGCCGAAGTGGACGTTCCTCACCAACTACGGCCACGTGATGGTTTGCATCGCCAATGACCCAGGCATACGTGGGCGCGATATCGCGACTCAAGTCGGGATTACCGAACGCGCCGCTCAAGCTATTATCGCCGATCTTGTCGACGCTGGCTATATCCAACGAACCCGCGTGGGTCGACGGAACTACTACCAAATCAACCCCACCCAGCCGCTTCGCCATCCCGTCGAGCATGCTCACCGGATCGGCGACTTACTTACCCTCCTTGGGAGAGTCCCAAGTACCGAAGCGAAGATGAATCAGGTGCCCTAAGCGGGGAAACTCCTTGGAGCGGTTGTACGCTTGGTTGCGCGAGCCGAAGACTCGTGGTATTTGGCATTGCGCGTTCCGCATGAGGGGAAGCGGCCGAAGCGATCGATGGGGGAGAAGCTGGGCACATCATCTGCGATCTGTACGGTCTTCGGTGTGACCTCGTGATCGCAATGCCGTGGCGGGCGGGATTCGTTTGAGGGCAACCAGCAGGCTAGAACCATTCCCGCGGGTTGGATTCGAACTTGCCTAGGTGCCTAGTCCCCGTTACCTTTTAACTAAGCCCCGAAGGTCGGGGCTGGGTCACTGGAGCTGGTATGACTTTCTTCCCCTGTCGTTAATGATCCGGGGGGTGTTGTCGCCAGATTCAGAGACGCTTGTTGACGGCTAATAGGGACATGGCCAGGCCGACTTCGGCGAGGTCTCGTCGTAACGTGGGCTCTTAGTCGTAACGTAGACTCGGGCCACGGTGAAGGGGTCTACACGTCTCGAAGATACTCTCTCGGTTCTTGCGAACCATCTGCCGGCGCGATCCTTTAACCCGATGGCGCTACTTGGAGCCCATGACGAATTCCAAAGTTCACCAAATGGTCGAATATCAAAAGAGATGCCTCAAACGACTTGACAAAAACATAGGGACACCCCCCGTGAAAACGCTTGAGGGAACTGGAACCGGGCCGCACCTGGATTTTTTCATTTTGGTGCGAGCAAGATATCTTCTTCGGTGAAGCCCGGCTCGCTCATCCGCTTCTTTGCATTCATGGCGTATACGACTACGGTACGGTCCTAGCTGTGCGCCTGGTCGCCCGGCTTGGGAAAAAGGCGGAATTAGTCTTAACGGCAGGCCCTTGATCTTTTGGTTATCCCGGAGTATCTCGACCGGGCGGATCCGGTTTCGTCGTCATGCAGTCGAAACCCCAAGCGATTAGATGCCCAGTTCGCTATGCGAGCCAAGCCGCACGAGACGGAGGGTGCCATCGTCGGGCTTTTGGTAGATCAACACCAGATCGGGCCTGATATGGCAATCGCGGTGATCCTTCCATTCGCCAGTCAACGCATGATCGTGGCGACCAGGATCAAGCGGATCGTCATTCACCAAGGCATCCAAGGCGGAGGTCAAGTCGGCATCGAGCGTTGCCCGGTGCGGACCTTTGCCCTCACGCCTGTAGTCGCGCTTGAACTGGCTTGTCCATTCAATCGTCCGCATGAAGGGCGTCCATCAGCTCCTCGATGCTCTTGGCACGAGGGAGATTCCCGGCACGGGCTTCCTTCATTGCCGCGATTGTGATGTCGTTTGGAACCAGCGGGTCGAAGGGTAGCGCCTTTTCCCTAGCTACACGGATCAGCATGAGCCGAAACGCATCCGATACGGTCAACCCCATCGCTGCCAAGACGACGGTGGCCTCTTCCTTGATTTGCTCGTCGATCCGAGCACGCACAACTGCATTGGCAGACATGACTTGATCCTCCAGACCTATGGGCTACATTGTAGCGCAATTGAAAGCCCTTGGCCATATTGGCCACGGCGTGCTCGCGCTGTCGATGCCGCCAGAGCGTGGGTTATGCAAGGTACCTTTTCGGCTGTAGAGAGTGCGTTTGACATTGGCGACATGCGGATTGTTTTGCCAACCCTGCCGGAAGAAGGCCGTTTGTTGGGCCCACCCGCAGTTCGGTTGGAGCGCACGGCATCGATAAGGAACTTTTCCAAGAACTGATACATCCGATATTTCCTCCATAAAAGTAGATCGTGGGGGTAAGCACGTCGAGGTCAGTCTCATGTGGTCGTTGATTACATTCTCCGCGAAATGAGGCGACGGCAAGCAGGCCGAACTCTGCCCCAACTGGCGATACTTCGCGTTTCTCACCTGATATGGGCGGAACCACTGTTGAGGCGGATCAGTTTTAGCGCAGCCGCGCGGTGATCGAGGTTGTCATCTGCGACATCAAAGATTCCGCCCTTGAGCAACTCCGCTCGGGAGACTTCTTTGCCAAGGGGGCATGGTTCGCATCTGGGATGCTCGCCCATAACTTGGCTCGCTGGAGCGCTCGTCTGGGAGCGATTGCCAGTGTGAGAGCCTTTCTCCCATGAGCGACGATGCGCACGAGATTTATCTCCATTCCGGCCCGACTGGTAAATTTCTTCGGGAGGATCCCCATAGAAGGACCATGCCACTGGCCCTGGGCGAACGAGGTTCTGCATGCGCTGCAATCTCTGAGAACGCTTCAGCCCGCTTCCAGGTAGGGCATTACAATCTGAGGATTCTGACACCATCTCAACAAAGCGCTCTTGCGCGTCCTGGAGTGTCGACAATGCGAACGAAATCAGGAGTCCTTGACTCCTCATGCCATTGGTTGGGTCAGAATTAGTTTGAGTGAGCCGATCTCCGCTAAATCGGAGTGATTGGACGAGTTTTGGCGCTGGGACGGTTTTGAAGGGGTCGGTGCGTGGATTCACCTTTAGGGATAGTGGTCGGGCAGGTCGTTCTCGTATAGTACGGCGTCCCCGCTCTCGGTGTGTTGGCGGACCCATGCGACGGCGGCCTGACGGGTTGGTACGGTGATCGTTTGAGCGCCTTTGCCGCACTCTGCGATGCAGCGATTAGCGCCTGCCAGCAGAGCTCGGCGATTTAGGCGCCCGACTATGACCAAGTGGCTCGCCACCGCGGTCGCCCTGGCGGCGAAGTCCATGTTCTCCTGCACTTGGCGCGGGCCTAGTTCGATCATTCCGGGTGTCACGACCACCACGCGTTTGCCGGCCTCGCCTACCCGTTTCAGCGCAGCCAGCGCCGCAAGGCAGCCAGCGGGGTTGGAGTTGTAAGTGTCGTCAAGTACGTGCACCCCGCTCGGGGTAGTTATTGGTTCGAGGCGGTGTGCCAGCGCCGGAAGGGTGGCGAGCTTTGTCTGGAGTTCCTCCCTGGTGACGCCGAGCTCGAGGGCGATGGCTATTGCACAGGCGAGATTGCCAGGGCGAGTCGGCACGACGAGGCGCTCGGCAAGCACGTCATCGCCGGTCAGCACTGTGGTCTCTCCCTGATACTCGACCACGCTGACATCTACCGACAAGATTGGAGGTGTACTCGGCTCGGCCTCGCTGCTGGCTTTGGGTTTCTCAGGGTTCTCTAGAGTGCGACCTGAACAGGTGATTACGCGCCTGCCCTCGGAGCGGTAACGCTTCGCGAGATGAGCGAGCCGGGGATCGTCGACCGGGAGCACCAAGGTGCCAGCATGCTCGAGGATCTCGGACTTGGCAGCGAGAACCCGGTCCTCGCTACGGAAGCGTTCGAGATGCACCGGTCGGACCGCGGTGATCACCGCG
>JAKASN010000279.1 GCA_021819025.1 Actinomycetes bacterium
CCTTTTCCTCCGTCGGCGAGAAGTTGGAAGACTTCGACACTTTTCACCCCGACCGGATGGCAGATCGTATCTTGGGCATGGGCGACGTGCTTTCCTTGATCGAAAAGGCCGAGCGCCACATCGACAAAGACGTCGCTGAACGCGGCGCCAAAAAGCTGCAGGCGGGAAAGTTCGACTTGGAGGACTTTCTTGAGCAGATGCAGCAAGTGAAAAAGATGGGCCCCCTCAAGGGCCTCATCTCCATGCTGCCGGGAATTCCCAAGGAGATCAAAGACGTCGATATCGACGAAGGCGAGCTCGTCAAGGTCGAGGCGATCATCTCATCGATGACCCGCCAGGAGAGAAGAGACCCCGCTCTCATCGATGCGAGCAGACGACTAAGGATCGCCTTGGGTTCGGGTTCATCTCCGGTGGCGGTGAGCAATCTCCTCAAGCAATTCAAGGACATGCAAAAGATGATGCGACAGATGGGAGTCGGGGCTCCCTCGGCAACCAAGAAGGCTCCAAACTCGCGGAATTCGAAAAAGAAGCGCTCGCGGCGATAGCCTGCATTAGTTTGCTTGGTTGGCTCTAGAATCTAAGGGCTGTATTTGTTCGGTCGCCATGACGGGTTCCGGGCAAGAGTTCATGGCCGGTTTTGCCGGACCAGAATCCAATTTTGAGGAGAATTTGTGTCTGTAAAGCTGCGCTTAGTCCGGATGGGAAAGAAAAAGCAACCCACCTACCGTGTAGTCGCGGCAGATGCTAGGTCGCCACGCGATGGGCGCTTCATCGAGGTGCTGGGAAGCTACCAGCCCCGCATGGAGCCGTCTTTTATCGATATCGACTCGGAAAAGGCCCTGAAGTGGCTGCGCCAGGGTGCACAGCCCACCGAACGAGTTCGTAAGCTCCTCGAGGTCACCGGGGCCTGGGGCGAGTACAAAGGTGGCGAAAAGTAGTGAGTTCGACCGAGTCCGAAGTAAGCTACGACGATGGTGAGGCGCCAGATTCAGGCGCTGGAAGCTCTCAGACTGCTCTCAACGTGTTGCGCTATCTTGGCGCTGAGCTAACCCAGCATCCCGAGCAGGTTCTCGTGCAAGAGCAGTTCGAAGCTCCCAACCGGATTCGCTTGACGCTCTCAGTCGACAAGGCCGATATGGGTCGCGTGATCGGACGCCATGGCAAGATAGCCAGCGCGATTCGCGCGGTGGTTCGTGCCGCTGGAGCCAAGGACGGATTCGATGCCTCCGTTGAGATCCAGGAAAGAGTCAATTAGGGGCTATCTCGCCAACGCGATCTTGGTCTTGGTTCATCTCGACCTAGAGGTTCGTATCCGTTATGGACGTCCTCTAGGTCTTTTTTTTGTGCGTGGCACCACGTAGTGGAGGTTGAACACCATGGCTGAAGAGTTGCTTGAGTTGGGGCGAGTTCACAAGCCTCATGGGCTCAAAGGCGAAGTCGCGGTGTCTTTTATCTCCAATCGTCCCGAACGATGGAGCGTGGGAGCCCAATTGAAAGTTGGGGAGCAATGGAGGACGATTATCGCCTCGCGCTCGCACCAAGGACGGATATTGATCCAGTTCGAGGGGGTGGGCGACCGCAGCGCCGCTGAGGCGCTGTCGGGTGCGGTGATTCGCGGAATTCCTTTGGCGGATCCCACCGCGCTCTGGGTTCACGAGCTCATCGGTGCCGAGGTAATCGACCAAGACGGTATCGCGCGCGGCAGAGTCAAGGCAGTTTTGGAGAACCCCGCTAGCGATCTCCTCCTCATGGAAAGTGAGGCTCTGATACCGCTCAACTTTGTCGTGGCCTTTGACGCCGAGCGCGCCACGATCGAGGTGGATGTTCCCCCGGGACTTTTCGAGTTGTCCTGATGAAGATCACGGTCTTTTCCATCTTTCGCGAGTTGGTAGAGCACTACTGTTCAGCGTCAATCCTCGGCCGGGCGCGCCAAAGTGGGGCGCTGGATTTGCAGGCGGTGGATGTTCGGGACTATTCCAGCGATCGACATCACAGCGTCGACGATATTCCCTATGGGGGAGGAGCCGGGATGGTGATGACGCCGGGACCCATCTTCGCAGCCGTGGAAGCCATCGAGCCGCCGCGCCCTTTGTTCTATTTGGCTCCCTGGGGGAGGCGCTTCGATCAATCCTTCGCCGAGGAGCTCTCCAGACATGAGGGGTTCTCGCTCTTATGTGGACGCTACGAGGGAGTTGACGCCCGAGTGGAGGATCACCTCGTAGATGGAGCGATTTCGCTGGGCGACTTTGTCCTCGCGGGAGGTGAGCTTGGCGCGATGGCGGTGATCGAAGCCACGATACGGTTGCTTCCAGAGGGACGCGGCAATGCCGAGTCGATCGCCGATGAGAGCTTCGTGGATGGCAAGCTCGAGTACCCCCACTACACCCGACCAGCGGTGTTTCGCTCTTGGGCAGTTCCCGAGGTCCTTCTCAGCGGACATCACGCGGAGATCGCGAAGTGGCGACTGGAAATGAGCAAGGCGCGAACTGCTGCGATGCGGCCCGACCTTGGCTCTCATGAGCGCTAAGCTGTATCACGCCGTTGGTCCAGCCTGCGTTTCGCGGATCATCCGAGAGCTTGTATTACCGCGCGCGGCGATTATGCTTGATCAACGCAAATTTAGTCAGGAGCAGTTGTGAAGTCCACCGATTTGATCGATGCGGGAAGCCTAAAGAGCGACATCCCCGCTTTTTCCCATGGAGATACCGTCAAGGTTCATGTAAGGGTTGTCGAGGGGAACCGCGAGAGAATCCAGGTTTTTCAAGGAGTCGTTATCGCCCGGCGAGGGGGAAGCGTTCACGAGACTTTCACGGTCCGAAAGATCAGCTTCGGGGTGGGAGTGGAGCGTACCTTCCCGATCCACTCGCCAATGATTTCGAGTATTGAAGTGGTTTCTCGTGGCGATGTGCGCCGCGCCAAACTCTTCTACCTCCGGGATCGGGTTGGAAAGGCCGCCAAGATCAAGGAAAAGCGCTAATCATTTCTCGGTGTTGCCGCGCCCGGATTAGTGCACAAGTCGCTGTCGACTCATCTCGGTTAACCAGGGTCTCTTGTGGTGTCATGGCACTATTCATCTTGAAAGGATCCCATTGAGCGCAGAGGATCTTGAAAAGTTCGAATCGGATGTCGAGCTGGCTCTTTACCAGGAGTATCGCGCCGTATTGGCAATGTTCAAGTACGTCGTGGAGACTGATCGGCGATTCTATCTCGCCAATGACGTCAAGATGGAGACTGTCAACACCGAGGGGCGCACCCACCTGAAGATATCTTTAACCGACGCCTGGGTCTGGGATATGTATCGGCCGGTGCGTTTTGTGGAGAGGGTCACCGTGGTGAGCTTCAAGGACGTCAATATCGAGGAGCTCCCCAAGAAGGAGCCGATTCAATAGTCGGCGCAACTTGGCGCTGCGCTTCGTCCGAGAAAGCTCGATGAGCAGAAAGCGACGACTTTGCACACCAACAAAGACACCCTTGTGGTACATGCGGGCCGAGGCGCGCTCTATCCTGGGGCTCCGCTAAATGTTCCGCCGATCTTTTCCTCGACCTACGTGGCGGGAACCGAGCGCGTGTATGCCAGGGAGAGCCATGAGACCACCATCGCCCTTGAAGCGGCTCTTGGAGCTCTCGAAGGTGGCGAGGCGGTGGTCTTCGCCTCAGGGATGGCAGCCGTTAGCGCCGCCATCGAAGTGCTCTGCGCTCCATTTCGCCCCTTGCCACGGGTTTTGGTTCCCGAGCAATGTTATGGCGGCACCTTGGTGCAGTTGCGCGAGCGCGCCGCCAAGGGTGAGATAGATCTCGATCTCCTCGACGCGCGCGATACTCAAGACATCCTCGAGGCGATTGCCGGACACGATGTCGTCTGGCTGGAGAGCCCTTCCAATCCGCTGCTTGGCGTCTACGACATCGCCGAGATCGCCCGTCGCTGCCATCTCGATGGCGCTCGCCTCTGCGTGGACTCAACTTTCGCCACTCCCATCGCGCAGAATCCCATCTCATTGGGAGCCGATGTGGTGGTTCACTCGGCGAGTAAGTACATTGGCGGCCACTCCGACCTGCTTGGGGGCGTGGCAGTGGCCGGAGATCCCGGCTTGGCGCGCGGGTTACGAAGCTATCGCGGCACCTTCGGAGCGGTGATTGGCCCCATGGAAGCCTTTCTTGCCAGA
>JAKASN010000280.1 GCA_021819025.1 Actinomycetes bacterium
TGTTCTGTTCCACTGTTTTTCTCGTTCCATTTGGCCACGATTACGCCGTTATTGGACTCGGTGGCAAGGTACTTTAAGCTTTGCACACGAGCTAGTGGTTGCGATAGGGACGAAGTGCTCAAGATAGTGCGCCGACCCCGGAAGTTGAGAGGCCGAGTGCGGTAGGCATACATTTTATCTGCAACTTGGGCGACTTCGACCGACTCTTTCGTGCTCGCTATTGGCTTGGCGGGGCTCAGCGCGACATCCAGCGAGGGAACGACTGGCATCAGTACCGATCTCCAAACCCGGATATTGTGAGGCTTAAATCGGGCTTAGGACCAAAGCCGGTTGCTGGAGTGCGTGGGGCCGGTTATTTCACTGCGAGCTGAGCCCCGGCTTGGTCTTTTTCGTGCGTGGTGTGACGTCGCGGGAACCCATCTGTGCGCAGGGTGTCCCATCTCGCCGCGCAAGGGATGCGTGGTCAGCTCGTATCGACAGTATTGTCCCTCGGGTGCCTCGGCCGCTTTCTGCCGATGGCCGCCCGATGAGGCTAAGGTTTCCCCGCGATCCAGATCGAGAACTCGGGTGCATTCCATAGCAAGTCGCTGTGGCGCGGCGCCGAAGTTAACTCGCGCTGAGGACTCTTCGCCCACGGGTGAGGACCACCGCAAGTGCGTAGAACACCGCGGCCGAGAGAGCGCCAAATGCGAAACCCAAACCGCTCTCTCCGATGAATCCCTTCGCCAAGGGACCGACATAGATCGAGGAACTCGTCGCCGCGAGACCGAGGGCACTGCCCAATACCCACCCCCAGAGCGCGATCGGTCCCATCCTGTTTTCGCTGGTGCGGGAACCTCCTCCGATAGTGCGAAGCGCTGCACCAATTCCGAAGATCGCCGCCCAGGCGGTGATGGGGACTGCCAGCAGCTCCACTAGTCCGACCAGGGTAGAAAAGAGAGAACCTGTGCTCGCCACCATCCATGCCCCCGCGACGATGACAATCGTCGCATCGATGGCCACGGTGCGCGAGCGGGGGAGGCGAATTCCCAACGCGAGAAGGCTGAGGCCCGAGGAGTAGAGGCCAAGGATCATTTGGGCGACGAGGCCTGCTACCGCGACAGCCAAGTACGGTATCGCCAGCCATCCCGGCAAAAGGGACCGCATCGCGCCAATGGGGTCGGCGGTCCCCGCCAAGGAGGTGACGGTCCGGGCGAGGAAGTAGCCCAGTATTACCAATGCCGCGAACGGCAAACCTGCCCCGAGCGAGGTGAACGCTATTACCACCCACGAGCGTTCGCTGCGTGGCAGATAGCGTGAGTAGTCGGCACTGACATTGACCCAGCTGAGGCCGCCGCTGGCGGCGATGACCGCGGCAGCGGCCACCATGGCTCCGATTGGCGCCCCATGTGCGAGATGGGAAGGCAAGGGGGATATTCTCGTGACGAGCAGCGCGGCGACTCCGAGGGTGGCCAGACCGAATAGCCAGGCAATTGCTCTTTGGATCACGATTATCGTGGCGTGCCCGAGGCGGCTGGCAAGAAGCGACATCGCCACAATCGCGGCGAGGATGAGCGCCGCAGCCAGAGCGCGCTGATCGGCAGCCACCGAGTTGCCGAGAAGGCCGAGGATCGCCTCGGTGGCGACCACCGCGGTGATGGTCTCCCAGCCCACCAAACTTAGCCAGCTGGCGAGTGCTGGTCCCTGGTTGGCTCGGGTGCCAAAGACTCGGCGCGAGAGCGCCAGCATCGGTTCGCCGTGCGCTTTGCCAAGGACGCTGAGAGCCCCGACGGGAAGGAAGGAGGCGATTGAGGCGGCTGCGCCAACCAAGATGGCCTGAAGTGGGTCGAGGCCCAGGCTTGCCATGACGGCACCATAGACCACCGCGATGATCCCCAAGTTGGCAGCCATCCAGAGCCAGAAGAGATCGCGGGCGCGGCCGCGGCGATCCCCTTGGGCCACCGCCTCGATCCCATAGGACTCCAAAGACCAAGCATGATTGCTCGGGGTATGCGAGGAGGTAGGCGGATAGGGACGAGATGCATTGGCATCGGGTTTGAGTGACATCTGAGTCTGCTCCGTGCTCGGCCACCTGTTCCACGGGCAGCTACTTACTCCACGAGGCCGGTCTCCTGACTCCCGGATCGAAGTATCGCACTCGCCTTCCCGAGAACAATTCCCAGTGGCATCATGAGCGCGAACTCCCCGGATACAGTGGCGGGCCCGCTCCGGACTCAAACCGGATTCCCGATTCTCCCAACGGCCGTTGGCCGACATGGGCACCTCGCGGTAACTGAGGAGACGTTAGCACCTCACGGCGCGCAACGCAAGCGATCTCCCCACCTTGGAGCGGACTTTCCTCAGTCACGGTAGTGATCAGGGTGACGCAACGCGGTTGGGGCCGGAGCCAAGTCTGCAAAAACGGGGTTCATGTCGGCCGAAATTCCTTGCGGTTTGTCGCCGGTGGCGCACCAGGCTGCAGGTGGTGATTAATTTTTGCGAATTGCCTCGCGCTAGTTGTCGACGGTGACGAGAACTTTGCCTAGCGCCTTTGCTTCCACCGCAGCATGGGCTGCGGCGGTTTCCTCGAGCGTGAAGTGGTGTAGCGGCAGGCCCGCTTCGGTGCCAACGTTGAGAGCACTTGCGCTAAGGGCGCTCTGAACGTCGGCGATGGCTTGTATCTTGGCTCGAGCCGGGACGCTGTATACCATGACAAATTGATAGCGGAAGTTTCCCACCATCGAGGGGCGAATGGGGACTTCAAAGGCGTCACCGTCGTTGGCATAAATTGCCACCGTACCATTGGAGGCGAGTACCGCCTGGTCGAGCGAACCATTGGCATGCGGGGCCACCTCGACGACAATGTCCACACCCAAGGGAGCAATCTTTTTTATCTCCCCCACGGCGTCGCTGCTGCGATAGTTGATCACAAAATGGGCCCCGGCTGCAAATGCGAGGGACTCTTTTTCGACGCTACTCACCGATGTGATCACTTCAGCTCCCGCCCAGCATGCCAATTGGATCGCTGCATGTCCAACCGCGCCGGCTCCTCCCGCTACGAGAACCTTCTTTCCTTTCAGAGATCCCACCGCGAGTCTGCCCTGAGAATCTTCTGCGACGCTCAGGCAGCGATGGGCGGTAAGAAATGGAATGCCAAGGCTTGCACCGAGATCAAATGATGCTCCATCTGGCAGGGGGACGGCGTGGTCCTTGGGAATCGCGAGTATTTCCTGGGCGGTGCCGTTGGCCCGCTGGTAGCTGGCCTCCCAGATCCACACCCTTTGCCCGACGCGCCTGGGATCTACCCCTGGGCCGATGGCGACGATCGTTCCCGAGCCATCTTGATTGGGCACCACCTCCTCAAAGCCGAGCGAGTCGCCAGGTTTGGCGCCGCGCCGGGTCTTCCAGTCGGTGGGATTGACCCCCGAAACTGCGATCCGCACCAGGACTTCGCCCGCTGCTGGGGTGGGTTCTGGGCGATCGACGAGGCTAAGGACGTTGGGGTCGCCGGTGTGGCGGTAAATGACAGCGCGCATCACATATTTCTATCACCTCGAAGGCAAAGTGTTTAGCTCGGGAGGCGATTTGATGCCCTCGAGCCCCCGTGGAGGCTCGCTGGCGAGCTTGGACGCCAGACAACAGCGATCCTCCCAATCATGGCCCAAGGAGTCCTCTGCGGAGGCTGCGGTCCTACGCAGTGCCATGGTGGCCAGCATCGAACTAACGTCAAAGCTATGAAGACGAGTCATGATCGCATGGGACGAACGCGCCGACTGGAACTGCAAGACCAGAATTTGCTGGAGTTTCAAGCCACCGTTATCAGCGCAAGCAGCGAGGGCATCGTCTTGGATCGCTCCGCTTTCTATCCCGGCGGGGGCGGACAGCCGCCGGATTGGGGTGCTCTGGCCTTTGACGGGGTGTTATGCCGCATTGAAGGCGCGCGTAAGTCTGACGATCTTTATCTGATACCGCGAGCGGGCGACCCCTTGCCATCTCCGGGTGCAGTGGTGACTGGATTGGTCGACGCCGGTAGGCGCTTGAGTCTGATGCGGACACATTCAGCGTTGCACCTCTTGTCGGGTGTGGTCTTTCGCGACTTTGGTGCTCTGGTCACCGGAGGGAACATGGAGCCCCTCAGCGCCCGGCTCGACTTCAATTTAGAGGGGGTTCCCGCGGGATTT
>JAKASN010000281.1 GCA_021819025.1 Actinomycetes bacterium
TCTCTGAAAGTCCGAAGGGAACCCCTTCAATGGCAAGGCTGCCCTCTTTTACTTCTCGCCGCTGGTCTACCTTGACGAACTTTCGGATGATATTTTTTTGGTCCACCGCCAGAAGCGCGAGTAGGAAGCTCCCCGAGGCATCAATAAATTGCCTGGTGCGAGCGTTGGCTTCCACCGAGACCCCAACGAGTTTGGGCGAGATGGCAAGCTGGGTCGCCCAGCTCGTGGTCATCACGTGGAGATCGTCGCCGCGATGACTACCAAGCAGGTAAAGCCCGGTCGTTAACCCCCAAAGAAGTCGTCTACGTCCATGGTCGTAAGCCTCTTCGTCACCGAGGGCTCGTGAGGGCACGATACCGTGGGAGCCTGGGTTGGCCACCACTGCTAGTTCATCTCCGATATCTTGAGTAAGTTTGACGGCACTCTTTCCCTAGCTCTCTCGGGGAGGGTCTGCGCCTCACATCCACGACTTACTCTGCTTGAGCGACGCCACAACTCTTCCAAGCCAACGATATTGCTTGATCGCCCTTCGTAGCAAGATGAGGAATTCCTGAGCCAGATCGATCCGCACCTCGGGTGCTAAGGTGGCGGCGATCACCTCGGGTGCCGCTTCTGCCTGGGCTTTATGCGCAGCTCGATCGGCCTTGTCATGCAACTCGGCAATAACGGCAAGCTGAAGCCAATGGTCCGAGGGATCGAGCTGGTAGCTGAGGAGATGGGAGATGCGCTTGGCCAAAGCGTGACGAGATTCCAGCTGATAGAGGCGGCCCTTCGGGGACCCGAGGCGGTACCAAAAGAGGGGCTCGAAAACAACCTCCTGTTTGAGGCCCGAAAGCGCGATTCGCAGGTGCAACTCCCAGTCCTCAAGACGAGCTCCATAGCTCGAGTCAAATCCACCCACGGTGGCAAAAGCGCTCTTTCGTATTAGCGAGTTGGTGTCACCGTAGTTGTTGTGAAACAACGCCAAGACCGGCGACCCTCCGATGGGGAGATAGGTCTGGGCGCCTCGTTGGTCTAGCTCATCGCCGTAGATGCTCTCCTTGGTGTAGTCAAAGCTTGAGGTAACAAGATCAGCACCGGTAAATTGCGCGACACGCATCAAGGTGGAGAGCTCATTGGCCTTGGCCATGTTGTCGCAGTCCATAAAGATGAGGTAGTCAGAGCTTGCCAATTCGGCCGCCAGATTGCGCGAGACACCTTTGTAAGCGTGGGAATTTTTCACCACGCGTAGTCGATAGCGGCCTATGAATTCCCCGAGGGAATCCAAATAACTAAGCGACTCCTCGCTAACGCTGCCATCGTCCACGAGAATGACCTCAGCGCTGGGATAGTCCTGGCGCTCTAGGGACGCCAGCATCGAGCCAAGCACCTCGCTGCGATCGCGATGGATCACACATATCGACACCATGGGCGTCTCCACTGGGGCTTGAAACTTTCCTGCCTTGGCGCTTCCTTGTGTACCTTGGGCCAACTCGATAAGCACTGCCACCCACTGTGGGGTGAGATCTCCTTGTCTGGAGATACCGGCACGACCCCCGCCCGGTGACCCGAGGGCGAGAGCGCGCGTGGTCTCTCTGGCTAGATCATCAGGGTATCGCCGCGAGGATCCCATCTCCTCGAGACGAGAAGCAAGGCTCCCCGGCGACCCCCAACCGCTGGCATCTTGGCGCACCCGAGCAATCACCAGTTCGGAATCCTTAGCGGGATCTCGCGCCTCACAAACGAGCAACCCGTGGAACTGAGAGATTTCCAAAGCCAGTCCGATCGAGGATACCTTGACGAGGTTCACCTCACCACTTGAATAACGTCGATCCGCAATCTCATCGAGAAAGTCCACCGCCGTGGTGAGCTCAGGAAGAAAGGGGTTCGACTCGATGACCACCCGCTCAACGAGCCCGGGCGCCATCCCGCGAGAGAAGGCATCATGGCACTCGAGGTACAGCCGAAGCAACTCGGGTTGATCGCCGTCAAGGAGATAGGCGACGTCGACTCCGCGCAACCGTGGTTGCTCGCCGTAGCCCCGGTCCGCGATGCGATAAAGCTCCTGCGGGCTTAGATCAAAAACCCCCAGAGCACCCATCCCGATAACGTCGTCGACGATTTCGCCCAGCCTCTCCTCCAGGGCAAGGATGTCCACTCCACCGGCGCTGCCCGAAGTCCCTACTGTGCGGGAAAAACGCGACGCACCAAGTTCGAATCCCCCGGTGACAAAATGGAGCTCGGAATGGGCGATACCCTGATGCCGCGAGAGTGCTGCAAAGTACGCAAGGGCTCCCAAACCAGTGGTACAACAGAGCTGAAACTCTCCCTCGTGGGACTGGAGGTAGCGGGCAAAGTGCCCTGCTTGGGCAACCTGAGGCGAGACGCCCAAGAACTCACCGTGTGAAGACGCGAAAGTCTCGATTCGCGGTTCGGCGCGCCCGCAATTGGCGATCCGTCCCAGCTCAATGCCGGCTGGCGAAGCCACAAATCTCTCATCTAGCACCAGAGTGACCAAAGAGCCTTCCTCGGCGAGGCTCTTTGCTAGCAGCCCGAGATGGAGCGCCCCGGCGCCCTTTGCCAGATTAAAGTCCGCTTCGGAGACCCCGATCACCACGTTGATCTTCAAAGGCCGCTCGAAATCACTCTTCGCGCAAGATTCACCACGAACGCGTCGCGGGAATTGCGAGTGACGCCACCAGTGGCCACTCTGAAATCGAATTGCGACATAGCAAGAGAGTCTATAGCCGCCTCCACTTCGCTTGGGGACCCCGCGGAGATATTGACTCCTTGGCGCGATCCGACCAAGACAAGGGCCTCGACTCGAAGTCCGCGGCGATATATTGCCCGCGCTGGGCAAAGTCTCTCTGCTCCCAAGTCAAGGAGCGCCTTTGCTAAAGTCAAGACGTGGACTGCACCTTCTGTATGATTCTCGCCGGGGAGATCACCGCCGACTTTGTCTACCGCGACGATGAAGTGGCGGTATTTCTAGATCACCGACCCCTGCAACTCGGCCACTGTCTAGTGGTTCCCCGCACCCATCACCAAGAGATTCTCGACACCCCCGATGGTGACCTCAGCGGACTGGCGCTTATCTCCAAGCGCGTTGCGGCGGCACAACGCAGCGCGCTCGGTTGTGCGGGAAACTTTGTCGCCAGCAACGCGGTGATCTCACAAAGCGTTCCCCATATCCATATTCACGTCGTGCCCAGGGATCGCGGCGACGGCATGAAGGGGTTCTTCTGGCCGAGGACCCGCTATGGAAGCGCACAAGACGCAGCGCGTTATGCGCAATTGCTTGCAAGCGCCATGGCCATCTAAGTCACGGTGATCGCGAGATAGTCCTTCTTGCCTTTGCGGAGCAGGATCTTGCCCCCCGGCAAGAGATCGCCATTACTTAGAAGCGCACTGGCCTCGTGCACCCGAGAGTTGTTGAGATATATCCCACCTTGGGCAATGAGCTTGCGCGCCTCGGATCGGCTCTTCACGAGTCCCGACTCCGCGAGGACATCCACGACGCCGATCCCTGCACTCAGCGTGGCGCCCTCGACTATATATACCGGCGCCCCTGCCAGGGCCATCTTTATCGCTCGCGCATCCATGGACAATATCTCCGTGGAGAAGAGGGCCTCGGAAGCTTGACGGGCCAATTCGAGGCCCTGGCTGCCGTGGATCAACGCCGTGAGTTCACCAGCCAAGGCGTGCTGAGCGAGACGCAACTCGGGCTTTTCTGCGAGCGCAGCCTCAAGATTGTCGATCTCTTCTGCTTTCAAGAAGGTGAAGAACTTCAGATATTGGATGACTACCGCGTCCTCAGAGCGGAGAAAAAATTGGTAGAAGTCATAAGGCGAGGTCTTCTCGGGGTCAAGGTAGATTGCTCCGGCTTCACTCTTGCCGAACTTGGTGCCATCCGGCTTGAGCAAGAGAGGTGAGGTCATGCCATGGACATGAGCTCCGCGGGCTCTTCGGATCAAGTCGATGCCAATGGTGATATTTCCCCACTGGTCCGACGCACCCATCTGGAGATTGCAGCCATAATTATCGTAAAGATGCAGATAGTCAGTCCCTTGGAGGAGCATGTAACTGAACTCGGTGTAGGAGATTCCGTGCTCTCTTTCACTGAGGCGGGTCCGCACCGAGTCCTTGGCGATCATTTGATTCACCGTGACGTGCTTTCCGA
>JAKASN010000282.1 GCA_021819025.1 Actinomycetes bacterium
GGACAGCTATCGCACGACCGGCGTACCCTGGCCTTGATGTTGGCAGTTCCTCCGGTGTTGATGATATTGCTGAAGTACGCCTTTATCAATCAGCGGGGCACCTTTTCCGATATCGCACCGATGTTGCTGGCACTTTTTCCTTTTACGGTGATGTTCCTCATCGCCTCTGTGGCGATGTTGCGGGAGCGCTCGGGTGGCACCCTTGAGCGGCTCTTGGCGATGGCAACCTCCAAAGCCGATCTCTTGGTGGGATACGCCCTCGCCTTTGGCGCCGCCGCAGTGGTGCAAGTTCTTATCGCGGTGGCGGTTTCCTTTGGCTTGCTTGGGCTGAGGGTGTCGGGCTCCGTGGGAGTGCTGGTGGGATTTGCTTTGCTGGATGCTTTGCTTGGAATGGCATTGGGCCTCTTTCTCTCAGCTTTTGCTCGCACGGAGTTCCAAGCGGTGCAGTTTCTCCCTGCTTTTGTGCTGCCGCAGCTCCTTCTTTGTGGGCTCTTGGTGCCGCGCGATGAAATGGCCGGTGCGCTGCGGTGGCTATCGGATCTCTTACCGCTCTCCTATGCGGTGGACGGAGTGAGCAGAGTCGCGGCCACCTCGCATTGGACCGAGGCGATGACCGTCGATGTGGCGGTGGTCGCAATCTGCATTCCAGCGGCGTTGGCACTTGGAGCAGCAACTCTTCGCCGGCGAAGTGGCTGAGGCGGTGCTGAGAGGATTTCTAGCCTGCTGGGAGTGGGACGGAATCGTATCTGGGGCAAGTAGCTTGCACCTTTGGATAAGGATTGCTTGATGAGCGACAATGATCTCGATCAGGTTCTGTTAGCGCCGGTGCGCCCCATCTCATTGATGACACTCAGTCCAGCAGTAGACGTTTCTTATGAAGTCGAGACGCTCCACATCGACGAGAAGACTCACGCTCGCAGCAACCGCTTTGATCCTGGTGGCAATGGGATAAATGTTGCGCGGGCTCTCGGTGAACTCGGCATCGTCAGCTCCAATGTGATAATCGCTGCCGGTACCATGGGAGAGCTATTGCGCCACTTGGTTGGGGAGCCCAGTGGTACCCACTGGGTGAAAGTCGATGGTGAAACTCGCGTCAATGCGACAATAATCCAAGCGGAGCCGCCTGCACAATTCGAAATTACCGGGGTTGGACCGACGGTGACCGAAGTAGCCCTCGCCGAAGTTGCCGAGATCTTCCTTGGCGGCGCTCTGGGGGGATACGGGGTCCTCACCGGCTCGCTACCACCGGGGACCCCTGAGGACTTCTACTGCGAGATGGTTTCGACTCTCACTTCCCAAGGCGCACTCGCGGTGGTGGACTCGAGGGGTTCGATTCTTGAACAGACCTTGCGCTACAAGCCATTTCTCATCAAACCCAACCAATATGAGCTTGGCCAACTTTGCGGGCAAAGCGTCTCGAGAATCGAACAGGTGATAACTCAAGCCCGGCGGCTTCATGAGGGTGGCGTTGCAAATGTCTGCGTTTCACTGGGAGCTCGAGGTGCAGTGCTGGTATGCGAGGAGGGGTGCTTTGTCGCAACGGCACCTGATATCAAGGTGATCTCCACGGTTGGTTCGGGAGATTCCATGGTTGGCGGGTTACTCGCATCGTTAGCTAGCGGTGCTAGTGCAAGTTTCGCACTCAAACTGGGCGTGGCTTGCGGAAGCGCTACCGCCACCAAGCCCGGCACGGCTCTTTTCGCCAAGGCCGACCTCGGGGTACTCCTTGATGAAATCTCAGTCACGCGAGCTTGAGCGATTTAAGTATGACCCAAGATATCGCGCTCTCGGCGAAGTTGAGCCTCGCCAGTAGCTGCCGCTTCCTCGACGTGGATGGCACGAGTCGCTCCAAGTCGACTTGCGCTCGCGGGGGATGCGCACTTGGCTGAGCTAGGGTCTATTCCTTGGGTCCCTCGCGTCAGATCCCTTAGTCCTGGGGGGCGACAAAAAGAAACTTGAGGATATCAGATCTAGTGATGACGCCTACCACGGTGCCATCTTTGACGACGGGAAGCATGCGGATCTTATGATCGTGCATCAGCGTCGCGGCGACCTCGACACTCTCGCTGGGTGCGCAGGAAATTACCTTTTTGCTCATGGCGTCTCCAACGCTTCGAGCGAAGGCAGCCTTTAGTTCGCGCTCAAAGCGAAGCACCGAGGGTGGCCATGCGCCAACATCTCCGAGCAGTCCGAAGACTGTCGGGATGTGGAGTCGCGCGCCCTCGATGATCAAGTCATCGTCACTTAGGACTCCCAGCAACTTGGCGTTTTCGTCAACAACGGGAAGTGCGGAGATTTCATTTTTTGCCAGCAACACTGCGGCTTCTTGGACGCTGTTGGAGGCCTTGATCGAGATGATGTTTTTGCTCATCACCTCTTCCACTGTGACCGCGCTGGCGTCAGGCCGTTCCGTCGAGGACTGTCCGAGGTTCATATCTCCGCTCCTTATGGACTGGCAACTCCTGCCCTGAAGTGACCCGTTACCGAGATCTCCGCGATTCATGCCATGTTTGTTTATCCTAAGCTAACCCAAGGGCGCCACTCGCGCTAGGGCATTTGGTTAGCAGTGCCTAGAAGGGATTATGCACACTCTTATCGCCCCTGCGGAGGGGAGATGACTGCCCGGGCTCACCTCAACCGGAGGCACCGAGGTGATTTTAGATCGGACTTGGACTAAGGGCTCTCGCAGCTAGGGAACCTCGCTCATCTCCGCAGAGGTGCTGAGCGCGTCGTTCGTAAACTGGCTGGTATCGCCATCCTTGCCCAAGAGGCGAGGCGAAATTAGCCGACTCAATTCTCGCCGCACAGCTGCCCATTATTGGGCAAGTCTGTTGAGTTGGGACGCAGTTGCGGCGCGAGCCGTCTCTGTAAGGCTGTGAAGCCACAGCTCAACACTGAGCAGCTCGTCAGCTCAAAAGTTACCTCGCCACCAAGCTCGACCGAGCCTTTTTGTGCCGCCGGCCCCGGGATGTGCCGCGTCGGCGTGGATGAGTTTCACCGATGGTAGCGGGGCAGCGTTACAAGGAGGGCAAGTCGCGCGCGAGCGCGTCCGTGATTCGGGGAGGTTCTTGGCGCGAGCCCTCTTAGCTTTAGACCCAGCGCCGCAGAGTTTGGGTGATGGAGTCGAGTTGGTCATCGAGGGTGGCGGTGGTAATTCTGATATGGGCTTGTTTTGGGGCTTCGAGATAGAAAGCGCTTCCTGGTGCGACGACTACGCCCACTCGGGCGAGGTCAGTGATTACTCCGAGTTCGCTGTTCACCGGGATCCAAGCATTCAAACCGTCCTTGGAGGGGATTGTCCCCCCGAGAGCGCCAATTGACTCCACGAGCCGCCCGAGGCGCGCTGAGTAGGTCACTTTGGCTTGTTCGACTTGTTGCAGCGCGGCTGGGTCGACCAAGGTGCGCGCCAAAATTCGTTGAAGAATCTCGCTGGTCCAGGAGGGGCCGAGTCGGCGACGCGCCACGATTCTCGAGATCAATTCGCGTGGTGCCGCGATGGCCGAGATACGCAGGTCTGGTCCGTGCGACTTGGAGAATCCGAAGATGGTAACCACGTCACACTCAATCATGTGGCGCAGCGAGGTGCGAGGAGAGACCGAGATCATCCCGGAGTGATCGTCTTCGACCACTGTCAATCCCGTTATCTTCGAGAGCAAGCTCGCAACTTCGAGGAGACGCGGCGCGCTCATGGAGATTCCGGTGGGATTTTGAGCCCGGGGCTGCAAGATCAGCGCGGTGGGCCGCATCTCGAGTGCTTTTGCCAGTGAGGCGGGTTCAATGCCATCTGCGTCTGAGGATACCGGAATTGCCACCAGGCGATGGACGTCGAGGAGATCGAAGATTGGTGGGAAGTTTGGCTCCTCGACGATGACCCGATCGCCTGGGGCACAGACCTGTTCCAGGACTCGGTCAAGGGCATCTAGCGAGCCACTCACCACGGTGAGCTCCTCAATTGCGACGCCGAGCAACTCCGACAACGGCCCTATGAGCTCTGCGGAGACGGTGCGATTCAAGAAACTCTGAGTATTGGTGCTGCTGAGCACTCCAGTCGCCAGGCTCGCGTAGTCTAGGAGCAGTTCAGGATCGGGATAACCAGTCGAGAGGTCGATGGCGCCATAGTCGCCATCGGTGGGACCCATATGAAAGACGCGCGC
>JAKASN010000283.1 GCA_021819025.1 Actinomycetes bacterium
AAGTCCTCGGCGATAGTGGTGTCTTGCCACCACCGGGTGGTGGCAAGCTTGGAAGCTGGCTTTACCGAGCGTGCTATCACCAGTGCCAGAATGAGATCCCGCTCTTTACATCCTGGACCCAACAGCGATGCCAGCTTCAACTTGTGAGCCATCGCAGCTACCGCTGCGACATGGCCATGGGGAAGGGATCTTTCGATCTCGAACCCCTCTCCTGCCACTACGTAACTCTTGCCCGCCAGAGATCCCCGTAGCAGTGCGATGGATTCCGCTGGGAGAAACGAGAGATTGGCGAGGGTCTCATTCTTGACCACGCCATCTTCGCGATTGTAGTGCCGGAGGAGGTGGGTCTCATAGACCTTGTCCTTATGCTGACGACGAATCGTCGCGATATGTACCGCACCGTTCTTCTTCATACTGCATCAATGCTATCACATCAGTCAGAACATGTCAAGAGATTCTGTCTACGCAATTAGAGAAATAATAGCTATTCCGGCAGTTAGAGGGTGAAAATCAGGTCAAAATCGGAAGTAAGTTCGGACTAATGCGCGGATCGTCATGGATCTCGCGAGAGCACATGGCATGCCGAGTCTGAAAGAGTCCTTTAGGACCTCGAGCTGGAAGGACCTGCACGACGATCTTAGGCGAGTCGCGATAGGAGAGGCGCCGACGGAGTCGGTTATCGCCTCCCTCGATATACGAATCGCCGCCAACGCCGCGGAGGCCGCAGAGATCTCCCAAGGGTCCCCTGGGGCCGAGATCGCGGTGCAATCCAATGATCTCCGCTGCCGGGTGGCCGAGGCCCTGCCAAGACCGCCCATGCCCACGAACGTGGCAACTGGCAAGCCGAACATCGCGATGTTGCGCGATGGTATCGCGGGCTGGGTTGGGGATCAGGTAGTGGTGCGCAAGAACGTCACCGCGTGGCGTCGCGGGACCGGCAACGCCAGGGTCGCCAATGGAGAGAAAGGTCGAATCACCGCAGTGTCGGCCAAAGTGGTCATAGTGGAGATCGCCGGAAACAAAATCAGCATGGGTCGCGAAGTTGCCCGCGAAGCTTTGGCGCTCGGCGGAGTGCAAACCGGCGACTCGGCGCAAGGTCAGACCTGGAACCGGGCAGTGGTAGTGCTGAGCGGTATGGAAACTCGCGAATGGCTTTATTCGGCGGCGACCAGCTCCCTTTCCGCGGGTCGGCTGACTGATATCTCGGTAATTATTCAGCGGTAGTTCGTTCTCTGCAGAGAGTCACCGTTTGTTCCGTAGCACCGAGAAGGGTTTGCCGGTGGGTGCTCATCAGTGTTTCGAGGGCGATGACCTGTCGGTGGTGACTGGGGATCCCATCCCTCGGTGCGCTCGACAATCCTGAGCGAGAGTGTCTCTAGCTCAGCGAGGAGGATGCGGATCCGCTTCGCCTGCTCGAACCAGGCACCGTAGCAAGCAAGCTGGTCGTCGGAAAGGTAGCGCCCCACGGTCTTGCCATCGATCTTTCGTGTCCAGTGATGGTAGGGACCGTGCAGTACTGGCGGGTCAGACTTGCACCGACAGTTGGGCTTGCCGCAACGAGTGCGTTCGTCACCGATGCTGCCTGGCAGGCAGAACCCAATTTCGGAGAGCGCCTTCGCGATCCGACGGCGTTCGGCATCCTCTGCGGGCAGTGGTCGTAGTTCTTCGTTCATGGCGGTATCCTTGACGTTGGTAGTCCTAGAGTAAATACTACTAGGAGTAAAGTCAAGGGGGTTCGATGGCAAGGCTGGTTGACTTGGACGACACATCGCTTCTTGAGCGCCGGATCGGTGCGCTGCCGATCGTGAACCGGATCCTCTCCAGTCTTGGTTTGGCGGCGCTCTTCGATGCCTACGTGCCAATGGACCCCCGTGCGACGCTCGCGCCCTCGGCCTCCCTGCTCGTGCTGGTGCGCAACCTCGTCATCGAACGTGCGCCCGCCTACAAGATCACCGAGTGGGCAGCTCACCGGCCAGAAGCACTGCTCGGACTCGCCCCAGGCGAGAACGACACGTTGAACGACGACCGGATTGGGCGAGCGCTCGACGCGCTCTTCGAGGCCGACCGGGCCTCGATGCTCACGAAGCTCATGTGTCAGGCGATCAAGACGTTCCAAGTGTCGCTCGACGAGCTGCATAACGACGCGACGACCCTATCGATGCAGGGCAAGTACTCCTCTTCGACTGGGAGTTCATCTACAGCACCACGGGTGCGCTTCGGCCACGCGAAAGAGCGCCCGGACCTTGCCCAACTGATCTACCTGCTCACAGTGTCCGCTGACGGCAATGTGCCGATCACCTACCGGCTCGCGGACGGCAACACCTCAGAAGATCCGACACACATCGCGACCTGGCAGTCCTGCTGTGTGCTCGCGGGGAGAACCGACTTTCTCTACGTCAGCGACGCGAAACTCTGCAACCGCGACGCGATGGGCCATATCGACACCAACCACGGGCGGTTCCTCACCGTCATGCCAGCGACGCGCGCCGAGGTGGGCGAGTTCCGCCGCTTCATCGCGAAGAGCACCCCGGTCTGGACCGAGGCGGCTCGCAGACCAGGACGACATAGGGGTGACCCCGACGTCGTCTACTTTGCGACACCAGCGCCATCGCCGTCGGTCGAGGGCTACCGGATCGTGTGGATCCGTTCATCGGAGAAGGAGGTCTTCGACGCTGAGGCGCGCCAGCGCGCGATCGAACGTGGGCGCGCCGCGCTTTGTGAGCTCGACGAAAAGCTATCGGGGTCCCGTTGCCGCCTGAAGAACGAGACATCGGTGCGGGATGCGGCCGATGCCGCGATCGAAAGGGCTAGAGCTTCGCGCTGGGTGCGGGCGGATATCACCACCGAGACGATGGTCCACTACAAGCAGCGAAAGCGCGGACGCCCCGGCTCGAACACCGCCTACGTACGCATCGAACAGCAGCGCTACGCCGTGAGCGTGGTGATCGCGGACGACATCGTGCGTGCCGACGCCCGTTTCGACGGTTGCTGGCCACTCGTGACTAACGACACCCAGATGACCGAGGCCGACCTCCTCACCGTCTACAAGCGCCAGCCTGGTGTCGAGAACCGTCACCATGTGCTGAAGGGCGTCGTCGACTTCGTTCCTGTCTACTTGAAGTCCAACGAGCGCATCGATGCATTCGCGTTTCTCGGCTACATCGCCGTCCTCGTTCATGCCTTGATCGAGCGTGAACTCCGCCACGCTATGCGTGATGCCAACCTTGCTGAGCTACCGCTCTACCCGGAGGATCGGGCATGCAAGGGGCCAACCGCGGCTCGGGTCATCGAAATCTTCGAACCGCTCTGCGCCAATGAGCTGATGGAAAATGATGAGGTGCTCAAATGCTACGACCCGCAACTCTCGAAGCTCCATCGTCAGATCCTCGACCTGCTCAAAGTGCCAGCAACTGCCTACAAGTCGGTTCCAAATACATCCTTGTAATTCGGGAGATATTAGCCAGGGAACCCGCGGAAAGGGAGGACCAGAGGACGCCAGGCACCAATTTTCGTGGCTCTAGCCGACTCCGGCGAAGCTGGGGCGGTGCTGATTAGCCAAGTCCTCGCGCGAGAAGGGATCGCTCAGACTGTGGCGGAGATGGCAAGCACCGATAAGGTGCTCGCCGAGAGCGTGCGGCTCGCAAGAGGTGGAGATGGGAGTTCGGGTGGTAGCGGTACCCCGGCCTTCGAAGATGTCGTGGCCCAAGCCGAGAGCGTAGTCGAGGGTGGCTCATCGCGCGAGGGGGCTGAGGAAGCGTTGGCGGCGGGAGCCAAGGCTGAACGGGAGTTCCGAGCCAGGGGCGGTGATGGCGAACGTGAGCTCGGGGCCGAGAGCCCGGTCGCCAAAGAGGCTACCATTCCCGAACCGCCGGAACCGAAAGCGATCGTGGGCAAGTCGGGGAAGACATTCGGGGGATGGGGCGATACTCCCAAAGAAACCGACTGGTCGAAGCTCGATGCCGAGCTGGCGGCGGCCAACCGCCGAGGGGAAGTCGAGCGCATCGGCCAACGGGTCGAATTCAAGACCGAGGCAGAACTAAATGCTCGCTGGTCCAAGAATGATGACTACCTCAAGGGTTGGATCCTCGGCACCAGGCCGAGGGACATTCGGGCCGCGAAAGCCGCCCTCTGGCAGAAGGC
>JAKASN010000284.1 GCA_021819025.1 Actinomycetes bacterium
TCTTAGCATTCCATCTGCTACTAGCTCGACGCCGCTTCTGTAAACCGACTTCGGACGGACGAGAGCATGAGGATCAGAACGGAGATCGCCGTCGAGCACTACCAAGTCCGCGAGCTTGCCCGGAGCGAGGCTGCCGACTTTGTCGTCGAGGCCCAGGGCACGCGCTGGTTCACCGGAAACCAAAGAGATAAGCTCTTCCGCGGAAAGGCTCCACATCACGCGGCCATCGCACAAGAATTTGGTGAAAGCGCCCACCGCAGGGCCGAAGCCATCACTAGTCAGGTAGAGGCCCACTCCCCGAGTGCGCAGCGGCTGCAAAAGCTCCCAACGTGTCTTGGGTTCGGAGCTGTAGTCATAGGCGGACTCTACAGCGCCATCAGTGGCCAAGAGATCGCGGAGGGCGCCCTCGATGTTGAGGTCTATCCAAACCTTTTGACGGGCCATCGCCTCGACCGTGTCCATGTCAACATAGATAGTTGCCGGTTCTGGGCCGAGCCAGTTGCAATGAGCCACAATGTCTATACCCGCTCGAACGGCGCGCGTTATTCCCTCTGTGGCGTTGGCGTGGCCGATAACGAGCTTTCCAAGGCGATGTGCGTCACTGATGGTCGCTGCGAGTTCCTGCTCGGTATATTGCGCCCTGCGACGGTTTGAGGATGGATCGGTCGCACCTCCAGTGACCATGATCTTAATCAAAGCGGCACCGTCAGCCACGGCAGCTCTGACCGCTCTAATCATTTCGGTGGTGTTATCCGCGGGCGTTCCAAATGCTTCGCCGTGGCCAGCGGTAGTGGTGATGGCCGGCCCAACGGCGAGGACTCGGGGTCCCACAGCATATCCGGAATCCACGAGAGCGGCGACGCGTAGAGCTAGGCCCTGCTGTGAACCGGCATCGATAATGGTGGTTACTCCCGAGAGCAAAGCCGCGGCACCTGAAGCCAGTCCCCAGGCGACGATTCCGATAGGGTCCGTAGCGGCGGGGGCCTTGCCGCTGCTCGGATTGGCACCCAAGCAGAGGTGAGCGTGGGCATCGATCAGGCCCGGCACAACGGTGTGATTGCGGAGATCGAGAAACGCGTTCGGTGCCCCTGGAGTACTCGCCAACTTGTGCCATGGCTCGACAGCGACGACGAGACCATTCTCGATTAGGAGGGCGATGTCTTCTTGGGCGGGAGCCCCGGTGCCGTCCAGAAAAATACCGCATCTCAAAAGCAGTGGGTCGATGGGTTCGGTCATCTCTTGCCTTCTTCTAAGTGGTCTGCTCTGGTGCGATGGAACCGCCTTCACGCTGGGCGGCGGGGTCTGGACGCGGGCGTAAATGCTCGCCCCCGTCGAGAGGAATAATCGCCCCAGTCATATAATCGAACTGTCCATCCAGAATGGCAGCGACTGCTCGCGCGACCTCGTTAGGTGAGCCGAAGCGCCTCATTGGCGTTGGGCGCGAGTCAACTCGGTCAATGGCCGGTTCCGTAAAATCATCGGCAGCAATAGGACCCGGAGAGAGCATGTTCACAGTCACTCCGACTCCCGCCAGCTCGGTTGCGAGTTGGCGCGTAAGGCCACCGAGCGCCGCCTTGCTCACTCCATAGGCGCCGGTACCCAAAGTGGGAACTAGTCCCTGGATGGAACCGAGGAAAACGATTTTCGGTGCGCGCGAACTCTTCAAGAGGGGGAGAAACTCCTGTACGCAGATTAGGGCACCGGTGAGATTGACATCAATTAGTTGGCGCCATACTCGAAGGTCAATGGTGACGAGTTCGCCGGCGACGCCGGCGCCGGGTGATCGCGATGTGGCGGCCGCGGCGTGAACCAGCCAATCGATATGGCCATAGGTCGCTGCGACCCGCTTGGCTAGGGCAGCCACCGCGTCGCGATCGGTGATCTCTGCTCGAAACATCTCTGCGCCGCCTGGCTCGACGCTATCGACGGCCACGACGACCGATCCGCGCCTGCTTAACTCCGCGCAAATCTCGGAACCAATGAGACCCGCAGCCCCGGTCACTACCGCGATGTTAGAAAGCCCCGTCATTTGGACGCCGACTTTATGACGTGGCGCCTAAGCTCCGCTTCGTAAGCGAACACTGCTCCCACGCCACCAGTATGAACAAAGACGATTCTCTGTTCGGGTTCGGGAGGCCGCTCGCGGAGATCCTCCAACATTCCAGCAAACCCCTTCGCTGTGTAGACAGGGTCGAGGATTAGACCCTCCAGTCTTGCTGCGGCCAGTAACGCCTCCCAGCTCTGAGCACTCCCGACGCCGTAGGCCGGTCCGCCGGTGGGATGGATGATGATGTCAGCTTCTGCCACTGGATTGGAGACTCCAAGAGCAGAAGCAGCCGCTGAAATAGCACTAAGGAGGCGTGCACTTGTACCGCTTTGGGTAGGGCGCCAATCGAGCCCTATCACCTCCCAAGGAAGGTCCATTAGTCGCGACCCAAGCAAGAATCCTCCCAGGGCAGCACCTTCTGAGGTCACGTATATCCTGGTTGGCGTAGTCTGTGCCTCCGCGACTTGGCCATATAGCTCAAGGGTAGCATCAACGTATGCTACGACCGAAAGGGCGTGTAGCGAACTTTCCAAAATATAGGGTCGCCGACCTTGGGCTCGCAGGCGTTCCGCTTCAAGGTGCATATGTGCGCCCGCCGAAGTTCGGTCCTGCATCTGGGGATCGGAGTCAATCCAGACGGTGTGTCCCCCGAGCACTTCATGCAGGAGTGCGTTCCCATTTGAACGCGCGCCGGGTCGACTCTGCAGAACGATCACCGCGTCTACGCCGACTCGGTTCGCGGCGGCCACGCATTGTACGGCGTGGTTGGACTGCTCGCCTCCACCACCGGCCACGATCACGTCGCAACCTTCGGCGACAGCCTCTCCGAGAATGAACTCCATCAGTCGCGACTTGTTGCCGCCAAGAGCAAGCCCAGTCAAGTCATCGCGCTTGACCAATAATTCTCTGACACCTGCCAATGCGGCAAGTCGCGGTACGGATTGGAGCCCGGTAGGTAGGATGGCGAAATTTTGTCGTGGAAGAGCATCGACTCTCTTGCGTAACTCCTCTGCGCTAACCATCGGCGCAATCATTTGGCGTCCGGCGCGACGCGGAGGTGGGCGATCGCTGATATCTCAACCAAGAAATCCGATCGACCTAGGGCAGCCACCTCCACGGTCGTGCGGGCAGGGTACGGCTGACCTGGAAAGACGACCCGATACACCGTGTCGATGTCGTCAATGAGGGAAATGTCAGTCAGATATACCGTTGTCGAAACGACGTCTGCGAGCGATGCTCCAGCGCTCTGTAGGGTATTTTCGAGATTGTTGAGTATCCGCGTCGCTTGCTCTGACCCATTGGATCCGAAGGTAGCACCGCCTTGGTCCACGGGAACGTGGCCGGACAGGTGTATCCACTCGCCGACGATTATCGCAGGCGAATATGGGCGGGTTGGAACCGGATTACTTGGGTTTTGGACACCTCTCATGGTTGCGCGTCCATGTCCATGCGCAGGAGGCGCATCGTTTCTTCATTGGGCGGATAGGTGCCCCGCAGCGAAGCGCCATCTTGTACGCGACGCAGAATGTGTGCTTCCAAGGACTCCATCTCGCAAGCTTCCTTTGCTATCTCGTCGGCGAGATGGCGCGGGATACATACCACTCCATCGGAGTCCCCAACTATGACATCGCCTGGATAGATAGCTACACCAGCACAACCTATGGGTACATTGATATCCACAGCATGGTGCAGGGATAAATTGATCATCGCGGAGCTACTTTTGACGTAGACGGGGAAGTCCATTGCCGCGATACTCCCCGAGTCGCGCACGGAGCCGTCGCTGACCATGCCGACCACACCTCGACGTTGCAACCGGGTCATGAGGATTTCACCCGCGGCTGCAGAGCGGTCTACTCCGCGACAGTCCATCACTAAAACCGAACCTGGGGGGGCTTGCTCAATGGCTAATCTCTGAGGGTGGTCGTAATCGGAAAATGCTGAAAGGACATCTAGATCCTCTCGAGCAGGTATGTAGCGAAGGGTATACGCCTCACCTACCAGAGAGTTCCCATAAGATCTCAACGGTTTGAGTCCGTGCAAGAAGGTGTTGCGAAGGCCTCGGGAAAACAGTCTGGTCGTAATGGTTGCGG
>JAKASN010000285.1 GCA_021819025.1 Actinomycetes bacterium
GAACTACCGCCGAGAACGTTACGTCGATGGACCATGTATTCATATAATTCGCTGCCAGGACTGGGACGGAAATAGGGTGGAAGCTTGTCCAAGAAGAGCGAATCCGGGATTTCGTCTACCAAACTGAGCGTTTCGCGTAGCTTCAATACCTGATCAGTGGTCATCTTCTTGATCTGGTGAGTGGCGTTTCGCGATTCGATTCCCGAGCCGAGCGTCCAACCCTTCACCGTCTTGGCGAGGATGGCCGTAGGCGCACCCTCGTGCTCGCTGGCCGCCTTGTAGGCGGCGTAGAGCTTCTTGTAGTCGTGGCCACCACGGGGGAGGTGCTCAAGGTCAGAGTCAGTCAAGTGCTCAACCATTCTTCGCAGGCGCGGATCGGGTCCGAAGAAGTTTTCGCGAATGTAAGCGCCGCTTTCCGTGGCGAGTTTTTGATAGTCGCCATCACACGTCGTTGTCATCTTGTTGAGCAGAACTCCATCGACATCTCGCGCTAAAAGTTCGTCCCATCCGCTACCCCAAATAACTTTGATTACGTTCCAGCCGGCTCCGCGGAGGGTGGCTTCGAGCTCCTGGATGATCTTTCCGTTGCCTCTCACGGGGCCATCGAGACGCTGGAGATTGCAGTTGACAACCATGATCAAGTTGTCGAGCTTTTCTCGTCCCGCTAGGGAAAGGCCCGCAACCGTCTCTGGCTCGTCAAACTCGCCATCACCGACGAACGACCATACCGTGGAGCCAGAAGTGTCGCAGATGTGTCGATTTTGGAGGTAACGGTTGAAGTAGGCCTGATAAATTGCCGTTATCGGACCAATCCCCATGGAAACCGTGGGAAACTCCCAAAACTGCGGCATTGAGCGGGGATGGGGATAGGAGGAGAGCCCGTTTCCGCCAGTCTCCATGCGGTAATTATCCATCTGAGACTCGTCGAGACGACCCTCGACGAAGGCCCTAGCATAAATCCCCGGCGAGGCATGGCCTTGGAAGAACACTTGGTCACCGGCGGTTTCGCTCGACTTTCCCTTGAAAAAGTGGTTAAATCCCACTTCGTATAAGGTTGAGGAACTCGCATAAGTTGCGAGGTGCCCACCGATACCTTCCGACTTGATGTTGGCCCTGGTTACCATGATTGCGGCGTTCCAGCGGATATATCGCCGAATCCTACGCTCCATCTCCTCATCTCCGGGGAACCACGGTTGCTGCTCGGTGGGGATGGTGTTGATATAGGGGGTAGATACCGTGGCCGGGAAGCCAACCTGGGACTCTCGTGCGGCTTCGAGGAGCCGGGTTAAAATGTAGGTGGCGCGGGACTTGCCTTTCCCCTCAACCAGAGAGCGAAAGGAGTCGACCCATTCCGCCGTCTCTTCTTGGTCGATGTCAGGAATTTGGTGGGAGAATCCGTCAATTATCACCCTTCAATCTTGTCACCAATTTGCCTTTCTGTCATATCTGCTCCGCCTTATCTTTTCGTGGTCTCTGCCGAAGCAGGGCGTTCCCTTCGCGCGCGAGGTGGTTCTTTGCAGATGAGGAGCCCGGTAGTCACAGGAAAAGTCTCGCCTAACATCTTTTGCGACGACGGCTTAACTTGGATCTTGGAGCGAATGACGATATGGATGTCTATACCGACGGCGCATGTTTGGGTAACCCTGGGCCGGGGGGATGGGCCTATGTAGTGCCTGATGGCGAGAGCGCCTCAGGATCTGAAGCTCACACCACCAACCAGCGTATGGAGCTCTTCGCGGTCTATCGCGCCATGAGCGATCTCCCAGGAGAGCTGATGATCTTCTCCGATTCGGCATACGTCGTTAACTGCTTTGTCAATAAGTGGTGGGTGGCCTGGGAACGCAAAGGGTGGCGAACTTCAAGCGGCACTTTGGTGGCAAATCTCGATCTCTGGAAACCAGTGATCGAGATCTTCAAGTCGCGACATGGCCTTGGCTTCGTAAAAGTAAAGGGACATGCCGGGAACTTCTACAATGAGGTCGCCGACTCCCTAGCGACCGCAGCAGCGCGCCGAATCGCAGATTCGCATTAGCCGACAGGGCTCGCTTCGGCCGGGGAAATTTTGCGAACTGCCGTCATCCTGGTCAGCAAAGGCCTAAATTCGAAGACATGGATATTCAAGGCGCGTCTGCAGTTGTCACCGGTGGGGCTTCGGGTTTGGGAGCCGCCACCGCCAAAGCGATCATCGAGGCGGGCGGTTACTGCTTGCTCTTGGACCGAGATGGTGATCGCGCTAAAGCTTTTGCCAGCTCACTCGGCGATCACGCCGATTATGTGGTGGCTGATGTCGCCGACTCCACCGAAGTTGAAGCTGCGGTGGACTTAGCGGCATCAAAAGCTCCGCTACGTCTTGCAGTTAACTGTGCAGGTATCGGAGTAGGGGAGAGGACGCTTTCCAAAGACGGCACTCCTCACAAGCTCGAATCGTTTGAGCGAGTAATTCGGGTGAACTTGATTGGTACGTTTAACGTGCTTCGCCTCGCTGCACAGGCGATATCCAAGTCAGAGCCGCTCGAGCATGGAGAGCGTGGAATAATTGTCAACACTGCCTCCATCGCGGCCTACGATGGCCAGATTGGCCAGATCGCCTATTCGGCCTCCAAAGGGGGTATCGTCGGTATGACGCTTCCTGCGGCCCGCGATCTCGCCGCAGTTGGAATCCGTGTGGTGACGGTTGCACCCGGAATCATGGACACCCCGCTTTTGGGTCAGCTGCCAGACGAGATTCGCAAAATTCTCGCTGCGGGAGTCCCGTTCCCGCACCGCCTTGGAGTGCCCGAAGACTTCGCCTCGATGGTGATGGAAATTGTTCGCAATGGATATCTCAACGGAGAGGTGATTCGGCTCGACGGGGCGCTACGCATGCCGCCAAAATAGAGAACGATGCCGCTGGTCGCATGGCGTCGCATTTTTGTGATGTCGCTCCGAATGGCTTCGCGCAAGTAAATCAAAGGCCAATAGCATATTTATGTGCGATATTTAGAGATTGGCGATTCGCGGGTCTCGGTTGTGGGTCTCGGAACATGGCAGTTTGGCTCTCGCGAGTGGAACTACGGAACTGATTACGCCAACGATACTGCGAAGCAGATTCTTGAGCGCGCCATTGAACTGGGCGTAAACTTCATCGATACTGCGGAGATGTACGGTTTTGGCGCCTCGGAGAGGATTATCGGAACGGCGCTGATGCGAAGTCCCGATGAAGCTTTTTTGGCTACGAAGCTCTTTCCGTTGCGCTACTCCACTTCTTATGTAAGGTCCCGTTGCGAAAAGAGCATGGCTCGGCTCCGTTGCGAGTCGATCGATCTATATCAAGTTCATTTCCCAAATCCGCTCGAGAAACTCGGCACTCTCGGAGCTTCTTTGGCAGACTTGACGACCTCAGGTATGGCGCGTTATGTGGGGGTCTCCAACTTTTCCGTCGCCGATTGGGAGCAACTTGAGAGGCTTTCCGGTCTGAACATCGTCTCCAATCAGGTCCACTACTCGTTGCTTACGCGTACGCCTGAGGAGGAGCATCTTCCCTACGCACTCGCCAAGTCCAAGGTCATCATCGCCTATTCTCCTCTTGAGCAAGGAGCGCTATCGGGAAAATATCATCGCGATAACCGTCCGGGAGGAATTCGCAAGCTGAACCGGCACTTCAGCACAGATTCCCTGGAGCGGATGCAGCCGCTTGTGCTCGTGCTGGATCGTATTGCCCACTCGCATCAGGCATCGCCCGCTCAGATCGCTCTGGCCTGGGTAATATCGCACCCCAACGTGGTCGTAATTCCCGGAGCCTCCAGCGTTGCGCAGCTCGAGGCAAATGTCGCTGCTGCCGAACTCCAGCTCAGCGAGGACGAAATAGCTGAGCTCGACTACGCTTCAGATCTCTACCTCCGTTCTGGCGGAGTCCGCCTCCTGCGGTCAGTCCGAACCAGGCTAGGAATTTGATTTCTCTTGAGAAGTTGACTAATGGGACGGGTCTTTGATCGGCGTATCTTGCCGCCGGCGATTCGAAGGGAAAAAGTGGTGCTGACAACTAAAGCAAGAGCGGTTTGGCTATTGCGCATTACCTCGCTGTGGACATTGTGGGCATGGGGTACCTTGGTGCGCAACATGTTGGTCAACAAAACCAATACTTTGGCATTT
>JAKASN010000286.1 GCA_021819025.1 Actinomycetes bacterium
CGTGGGGTGGCAACGGATGCGGGCTTGGATAGAAGTCTTCTCGTCCGCCGAAATCACAAAGTCCCTCTTTCTAAGCGCCTTTGTCTCCCAGCGACCGGCGTAAAGATCCAGCACCCGTGAGGCCTTTTTCTCAAAGTTGGGATCCCGGGGGAAGATCCTCCGATCGCTGTTTCCAAGGCCGGATGGCATCCTCGGAGAGCCAGCGCCAGATAGTCGTGCCCGAGATCTCGGCCACGATTCCCTTTCTGACAACCTCGGCGGCAATGTCGGGGACACCCAAGCGACTGAGTGGCACCCCAAGCTGGCTCGGCAATTCAGGGGCCAAGGCCTTCACGGCTACAACTACCTCAGGGGAAAAAACTTGCACCTCGACCGCCTCTTGGACGTTCCTCAAGGCCGACAAGGCCCTGTTCATAGAAGCGCTTTCGCCACTTGGAGACGATCTCCCGATGGGTATCTAGACGCGCCGCGATCTCATCATTGTCGAGCCCTTCAGCAGCCATGAGGACGATCTTTGCCCGCATGACATCACGATACGATAACGTATAACGACGGGCCCGAGCCTCTAGTTCTTGGCGTTGCTCGGGACTGAGATCCAGCACGTATGGGCTCTTTCGCGGCATCAGCATCTCCATTCTCGGGGATACCATAGAATACCAGAGCTACCGGCTTACGTGACAGTAATTACGTGATCGTATTTATGTTGTGAGGTACTAAGTTCTCAACTGTAACGGAAGTTTGCCAGAATGAGATGCTGTGGGCCGGTAAGACTTTCTGAGATGATTCGATAATTTGAACCAATCGTCATCTCGACGTAGGTATCTTCTGCCGGGTAGTCGAACGCAAGTTTCGTAGTCGCGTGGCCATGCCCTAGGACCACGACGTTGTCAGGCGATTTCCCAGAGCCAAACGGTTCGTTCGACAGCAATTCCGCTCCAGTAATGCTGCCAGAGCTGGTCCAGGGAGGGCGCGACGTATCACTGGACACAGCTTCTTGGACCGCGATCGATCTCACGCTTCGCATCGCTGCCACGACTTCACCGAGAATAGCGTTGTTCGGTCTGGGCGGCCAAGGTATGTCAAACGTGGACGTACCTCCACTCCAATTCGCTGCTCTCGCCTTCAGCACGAGTTGGCTCACGCCTTGAGCCCAGTCGGCATTGGCGACAAAGCAGCCTTGCCCGCATCCGAGCCAGCGCACACTTACGATCTGCTTTGCCGCGGTCGTTAATTTGCCAGATAGCTGAAATTTGGTTGCAGGCGATGAACCGGATGAAGGGTCCGAGCTTGGGGCCTGCAATGAGACCTCAAGTCGACCTCTGCTGGCTTGGACGAATACATTGATTTCACCTGCCATAGTGGCTAGCGGCACGATCGGATTAGTTGCCAGCGGCGGCGGGGAAATGTGTAAAGCTGCGGGCTGCCCTAATGCCGATGGCATGACCAAAAGTGCAGGTAAGACTCCGACAGTCATAGCTGCCAAACCACTGATAGCGGCAGCTTGGCGAAGCGGCAGTCTGGTAGGCTTCAGGGATGACAAGGAAGGTAAAGGATTTTTCACCTTGAGGCGGTGGCGCGCCAGGCGGGTCAGTTTCGATGGAGATTTATATGAGCGAGTGAGTTCGCCGGCGATTAGCAAGGCGAACAGCGGTACATTGAGATTGGGATCTGTTCCAACTCCCCCGAGAAAACCAAAGTCTTGAGCCAGCCACCATGTCGCCACCAACCACAAGCCTGTCGCGCATGACCATGCGCGTATCGCTCGCCCGGATAGTAATGCGATCCCCAAAGCCGCTAGGACGGCAATTATAACAATCTCCCATGCCATAGGGCTCGCCGACGTCCAACCAGCAAAGCTGGTTATCGGCGCGGAGAGGTAAGACGGCTGAGGGGTTGTCGCCATAATGGAAAACATCGACGAGAGGCGATGCGTACCCCAAAATCCCTCGAATGGAATGCCTTGCAGCGCAGCGCCGAAAATCAGCGTCCCACCGAGGCCATTGCGTATGATCTTTGAGACTTTCCCACTCTTCCAAGTTGCAACGGGCAACAAGAGCAGGCCCGCCGCGGCCGCATAGGCTAAAACCGCGCCTGGGGCACCAAATAGTTCGCTTGCCCCTCGAACGAGGAGCCCGCCCAAGGCTTCTCCTCCCACCCAAACGGCAAGCGCCCATCCAATCGACAGCCACAGGCCTATCCTGCCTGCAATCGTATCCTTGCCGGCCAGAATGCTGACACCCAGGCCGATCTGGATCAGTACAGTTGCGACATCGGCTACGACTGCGTGATCCTGCCACAAGTAGACCTCCCACCGAATCAAGTCCTGCAGCAAAGACGGCTGGAACTTGTTAAGAGGAGCGATGACCTGGGTCGCGAAGTTTCCTGCCATCGCGGGTTGTGCCTGCAATAGACCATCCAGGATCCAGATACCGCCAAGTGCAATTCGGAGAAATCCCCTTCCCTTCACTTCTGTGCTTTCCGCCCCAATGGTCAAGACCTCGCTTTGTGAAAATCCATTCGCGCGGCTGCTCAAGGCCCAAACGGCGGCAAAGATCGCCATTGCCAGGACAAGCCATACCATTGCCTCTATTGCTAGGCTGAAATAGAATCCTGGCAGTGCCAGCGGCGGTGTTCCCCCCATTCCAGGCATTGTTCCTCCTCGAAAAAATTAACGGTATCGATGTATTGGGAGAGCTAGGGTATCTCGGCTTAAGAGTTCCCTTGTACTCGGAGAGCACTATTCGTCCCCACATTTTTGGTGGGCGCGCTTTGGCCTTGGACAGCCTTAGTAGCATGTTCCAAGACTCGGTGCGGCAAAAGTGATGACTCGGCCTTGCCGGTTATTTCCAGCGGAAGCGGCGCCAGCCTGACAAAGACACCTTTGCCAGCGATCTGACTGGCTGCCATAGACATCTCGTGAAAACGCGGCGGTGCTGAAGTGCGTTCCCAGCCGTGACATCGTCCAGGATCTCCAGCGGTCAGTGTCAAGTTTATTGGAGATTTTGCGAAAACCACAATGGCGGGATTGACCATGCAGTGCGAATGTGACAGATATCGTCCAACTTCGATCGGATGCCGAATTCGAACACGTCGTTTGCTTGTCATATGCCGAGCACTCCGGATTCATCTCGGGGGCATCTTCGGGCGGCCGAAATGCACCTGCTTCGTGCTAGCTGTTTGGCGCTCCCGGTAGCGGAAAGCAAGTAAAGCACTATGTCCTCCGGATAAAAATCGGTTCTCATCGGTCGCAATAATGGGCTCAATTGGAATCGATGTCGTAGGTAAGTCAATTCTGGTCAGATCAAATATTCCGAGAAGACCGGGCATGAGCGGGGGCATTCGAAACGCTCTTGTCGAGCGTTGGCGAAACTGGTCCCAATTGAGCGCGCGATTTTCGCTCAAAGCCCGTGCACCTTATGATGCTGATGGAGAATCCCCCTTCAAGATCTCTTTATTCCAACTTGTCTTGATCGTTCCCATCTCCTTGGTGCTTTCTTCCCTCTCGAAGTCCCGGAGCGCCTTGGCGCCGCGCCCGGATAAAAGGGAATCGTGCTCATTTCCGTAATCCAACGAAGAGGACTGCAGGAGTCTCTGGAAAGCGTTTCAGCGGTATCCGGAACCGGTTCATGAATAACCGGAAAGCTCACGACGCCAAGCTCTTACGGTTAGCAAGGTTTTCACGGCGTGCGACACACGAGGGTTTCTTTGATGGTTCAGGTCCTGGCTGTCGGGGTTCCGGGCTGTCCGGGGTCCATGGCGTCCATGGACCCCGACGCCATCCCGCAGCTCTGGCCATTGCCGGACATCGATTGCATCCCCCCGGTCTTGCGCATCCGCCACATCATGAACACCATCGACAAGGGGCAGATGGCGAAAAGCAAGAGGGGGAATGCGTGGCCCAAGAGTGACGGGTCGAAGGCGAATACCCCGAGCGCCACTGCGGCGAGCCCGATCAGCACTTTACGGTTGAGACACATTGGCAATCCTCCTGGCGTGGCGAATACCCCGCACGAGTCTCGCGCGCCCATCGCCACCTGTCTACTACTATAACGTGTAATAGTCACCACGGGCGATCGTCTCAACATCAGTCTGCCAGATCGG
>JAKASN010000287.1 GCA_021819025.1 Actinomycetes bacterium
CCACCCGCCCGCCGAAGGCGACGGGATTGCCCGATTGATCGAAGATAGGAAAGGTGATTCGACCCGCGAACATGTCGTGGGCTCTGCCGAGAGAGTCTACGTATCCGAGACCCGCAGCTGCAAAGACTGGGGCGGGAACTTTCAGATATGCCGCCAAGCGACTCGAATCTCGAGGGGAGAAGCCGATCTGGAAGCGCGCGATCAGCTCCGGGGTGATGCCACGCGACGCAAGGTACTCGCCGGCGAGCTTTCCGTCGGAACCCTCCGCGAGGTTGCTAGCGAAAAAGCCCATCGCCCGACCGAGAATCTCCCTGATCGCTTTGACCTCGGAACTCTTCTTCGCTTCTCCCGCGCCCTCTCGAGTAATAGAGATCCCAACGCGATGAGCGAGATACTCCACCGCGTCGGCAAAGTCGAGGCGCTCGAAGTGGCGCACAAAGCTGATCGCATCGCCAGATGCCTGACAACCGAAGCAGTAATATACCCCAAGCTGGGCGTTGACCGAGAAGGAGGGGGTCGATTCGGAATGAAAGGGGCACAGCCCAACGAATCGGTTGCCGGCACGGCGCAAAGGAACGTGCTCCTGGATCAGGGCGAGGATGTCTACACGCTCGAGCACCGCGGCGACTTCGCTAGATGGTATCGACAACGGCAGCCTCCTCGCTTGGCTCAGGCGAAATCTCAAACACGGTACCCATTGACAGGTTAATGACCATAGGCGTCGCTTGCATGCCAAAAAGGGGCGCGCTTGGCAAAAGAGCTCGGGAGCTCTCAACTCGACACCCCAGGCTGGTTGCGCCGCCCCGTGATGGCTAGATATCTGCCCTTGTGGGAAGATAGCAGCCAAAAGTCGACCATAATAGATGGGTGGAACTATCCGAAGCGGCGGGCGTCCTTGGGGTGCACTATCAGACGGCCTATCGCTGGGTACGCGACGGTTCCCTCAGCGCACAAAAAGTTGGCACCCGCTATGAAATTCATCGCCTCGACCTAGAGAAGTTCCAAGCGGCCCGTAACACCCCGATTCCCCCTCCTTCCACGACACGGGTACGCGATTGGAATGAACTCTCATCGCGCTTTTATCTCCACATAACCCAAGGATCCGAGGGCAGCGCACGCGGTCAAGTGGCACGTCTGGTCGGAGGCGGGGTGGATATCGTCGAGGTGATGGAGTATCTCATGGCCCCGGCACTCATAGAGATCGGGAATGCCTGGCGTGAGGGTACCCTCTCGGTCGCCGTGGAACACCGTGCCGTGAGAATCTGCGAGCGCATCCTCGACGCTGTTTCGGTAGCGCGCCGTGGGCGACCGCGGGGAAAAGTCCTGGTGACAACGCCGACAGGCGATGAACACCAACTCGCCTCGACAATGGCCGCAGTCGCGCTGCGATCACGCCACTGGCTCGTCGAGGATCTCGGAGCTGAGGTCCCCTTGGATGACCTGGCAGCTTTGGCGGCCATCGAGAAGCCTGACTTTATCGTGATCTCGCTTGCCAATCCCGGAGTCATCCAAGTTGCTGATCAGATGCGCCAACTCCTGGTACAAAACGGTTTCGCGACCCTTGTCGGCGCTCCGGGCTGTCGCCTTAGCTCACTGCTGGCGCAGTTGGGCGAAGGCCAACTTGACGCCGATGCCTTGGGGTAAAGCCCGGACCGATGCAAATACGCTCTGGTATGCGCATCTCAACGGGAATCGGACTCGGCGCTCGGCGAACTCATATGGCGCAGCACGGCTTGTGCCGCAGCCAGACGTGCAATGGGAACCCGATAGGGCGAACAGGAGACGTAATCGACTCCTGCCGCCACGAGGAGATCGATCGAGGCAGGATCACCGCCATGCTCGCCACAGATGCCGATCTTGAGGCCTGGTCGGGTGGAACGGCCGCGCGTCACGCCCATTCTCACCAGCTCCCCCACGCCTCCGGCATCTAGGGTCTTGAAGGGATTTGCGGGAAGAAGACCCTGATCGACATAGATAGCCATCATGCGGCCCTCCACGTCATCGCGCGAAAAACCAAAGGTCATCTGGGTCAAGTCATTGGTCCCGAACGAGAAGAACTCCGCCACCTCGGCAATTTCATCGGCGCGAATCGCTGCGCGGGGAGTCTCGATCATGGTACCGATGGTAACCTTGAGCCCACCAAGGTCCTCCTCTGCCATGGCAGCATCCACCCAACTCCTCGCAAGAGCGAGTTCAGCGCGCGCCACGGTTAGGGGAATCATGATCTCCACGATGGGATCGTGCCCTTCTGCGACGAGATCTTGTGCCGCCTGCATGAGCGCGCGCACTTGCATGGAGTAGAGCCCTGGCTTGATGACTCCAAGACGCACCCCTCGAGTGCCGAGCATGGGGTTTACTTCCCGCCAGGCTTTTGCGGCCTGGTAGAGGCGGTGCTCTTCTTCGGTCAAACCCACCGAAGCTTCTTTGACCGCCATCAACTCGGTATCGGGGAGAAATTCATGCAGGGGAGGATCCAAGAGGCGCACCGTCACCGGAAGGCCATCCATCGCCAAGAGAATCTCACGAAAGTCGGTGCGTTGCACTACCCGAAGCTCCTCCAGGGCGTCAGCTTCATCGGCAGGGTCCTCGGAGAGGATCATCTTGCGCACGATCGGGAGGCGGTCTTCGGCAAGAAACATGTGTTCGGTGCGACACAGGCCAATCCCTTCTGCGCCGAAGCGCCGGGCATTGGCGGCGTCGTCGCCAGTGTCGGCATTGGCACGCACCGCCACTTTGGAGCGGCGGATGTCATCGGCCCAGGAGAGGATGGTTTCAAACTCTGCAGAGGGCTCCGAAATCGAGACCTCTACGGCGCCTAAGATGATCTCCCCCGAGGAGCCGTCGATGGAGATTTCGTCTCCCTCGACAACGGTCACCCCGCCCGCGACGAAAGAGCGGCCCATGATATGCACTGCGTCGGCACCGACCACCGCGGGCTTGCCCCACCCACGAGCCACCACCGCGGCGTGGCTCACTAGGCCGCCCCGAGCGGTAACAATGCCCTCAGAGGCGAGCATCCCAGTGACATCGTCTGGAGAAGTCTCTTTGCGCACCAGAATCGCCCGTTCCCCGCGTCTCGTCGCCTCAACGAGATCCTCGGAGCTAAAGTAGACCTTTCCCACCGCCGCCCCCGGTGACGCACCAAGACCCTTGGCGATAACGCGAACCTCGCGGGTGACAAACTGGGGATGGAGCACCTGGTCAAGGTAGTCAGCAGTAATGCGAAGCACGGCTTCAGAACGCGAAAGGTTGATTCCCTCCTCACCGGTCATCTCCACCGCCATGCGAAGAGCGGCATTTCCGGTGCGCTTTCCAACCCTTGTCTGGAGCATCCAGAGCTTGCCCTGTTCAATGGTGAATTCAATGTCGCACATGTCGCGATAGTGCAGCTCTAGCCGGGCAAAAATCTCCATAAGCTGCCGATAGATCTCCGGGAACTGCTTGCCGATCGCCGCTAGCGGCTCGGTGTTGCGCACCCCTGCGACGACGTCCTCACCTTGGGCGTTGATAAGAAAATCTCCATAAGCCCCCCGTGCGCCGGTGGCGGGATCGCGGGTAAAAGCGACACCTGTTCCGGAGTTTTCATCGCGGTTGCCAAACACCATCGACTGCACGTTGACTGCGGTTCCAAGATCGTGCGGGATCGCTTCGCGCTGGCGATAGGCGATGGCCCGCTCGCCTCCCCAAGACCGAAAGACAGCCTCAATCGCTTCTTGGAGTTGTTCCATGGGGTCTTGCGGGAAGGGACGCTTGGTGTGGCGCTCGATAATCTCTTTGTACGACGAGACCAGGTATCGCAAGAGAACTGTAGGGACCTCAGCGTCGCTGTGGGCTCCAGAAAGTTCCCGGGCCGCCTCAAAAAGCGCATCGAACTCTTCTCCCTTGACTCCCAAGACGATGCGGCCATACATTTGAATAAAACGCCGATAGGAGTCGTAGGCGAAGCGCTCATCAGAAGTCTGCGCAGCTAGTCCTTCCACGCTTTGGTCGTTGAGACCTAGGTTGAGAACAGTATCCATCATTCCCGGCATGGAAAACTTCGCCCCCGAGCGCACCGAAACCA
>JAKASN010000288.1 GCA_021819025.1 Actinomycetes bacterium
AGAGGTTCTTCTCGGTGAGCCCAGTTCTGGGGCTTCTTCAGATCTCATTTCCGCCACCCAGCTTGGAGCTCGTTGTGTAGGAAGCTATGGCATGGAGGGGATTCACCTTTCCCTTGGAGCGATGAGGGGTGTTGGGGGCGACGAAGCCGCTCGGGTGATCAACGATTCTAAAGCCCGGGCGATCCTGGAAGAGATGCTTGAACGGCTTTATGCCGAGACCATGGCGACAATTAGAGTTCATCGCGATCTGGTCTTAAAAGTTGTCGAGGCGCTGCTCATCCATGAAGAACTCTCTCGCGAGGATCTCATCGCGTTACTTCCCGGGGAGTCGGTCGACGTCTTGGATTTGCGGGAGAATTAATCGGCCAAGTTGGTCTCGCTGGGGTAGGTTCCATATTCCGCGTTGAGGGGTAGCATCTTTGGGTAGATGCCGCGTTAAAGCGGTATCGACTGTCCGGTGAGGAGTCATCGTGAAGCTACTCGTAGCGCTTCTAATTGTTCTCGGAGTCGGTGGTTTTGTCGTTTCATGGATTGCCACCGCGTATACGCGTGAGCGTCGTTCTATAGAGCGGTATAGTCAGACCATGGGCGTGATGCAAAAGCTCGGCGGCGAGTCGCATCAGGGCGCCCTCCCGACTCCGTTGGCAGAAGCCAAGCCGCATATAAAAGTCGTGGGGAAGGGCGTACAGACTCCAGCGCCCGGTTCGCGTTCCCTGCCTCGTATGGTTGATCCCGCCGTGATTACCAAGGCTCTAGGTGCCCAAGCAGCGCACCGGAGCAATGGTGGTGAAACCCCGGTGCTACACCCGTCGGATGCTGGGACAGAAGTGCCACCGGTCGCGCCGATCGTCTTCGATGAGGTGGGTGGACGCGTAGATAGTAACGAAGAGTTCGTTCGACCCAAGCGCACAACATCACGCTTTTCGGGCCGCGAAGGGCGTGTTGTGGCTTCGCCTCGGGTTATCGCCGCGGTCGCCGCGGTAGTCGTAATTGTCGCTGGCGCTAGCTATTTCCTGCTTTCTCGCCCCACCAAGTCGACCGCCCCGCTGGCTAGCAAGTCGACCGCTACTACGGTCAATCACGTCGCCAAGGAGACCACGACCACGACCACCACGGTGCCGCCTGCTCTGACTCTGGTGTCCTCAAGCGCCCAATCTTCCACCTACACCGCACCCGCGGGAAACTATACCGTAGTGGTTAGCGTCTCCGCGCCTTGTTGGCTCGCCCAGTCGGTGGTGCCGGGCGGCGCGATTAGTTGGGATGCGATCTTGCAGCCTGGGCAAAGTCGTGCCATCTCGACATCGGGTCCGCTGACAATACGGTCGGGAAATTCGCGGTCGATGACCATCTTGGTCAACGGTTCTCCGCTGCACTTCACCTCGCCGCCTGGGGCCTATGACATCAGTTTTGTGTCCGTAGGTTGAAAAGCGCTTCTAAAAGCTGGGAGAGAAGCGCCCTCTTGGGGCAGGTCATGCGGAGTCGAGTGCGCAAGCGATGATGAATGCATAGACGCGAGAGAGAGTCTCCCACTCCTTGAAGCGTCCGGAACTTCCGAAGTGGCCTGCGCCAGATTCAGTCCACAATAAGATGCGCGGATCTACCGTAAGCTCGCGGAGTTTGGCGACCCACTTGGTTGGCTCAAAGTACGAAACTCTCGGGTCGTTCATCCCGGCAGTGGCAAATATCGGCGGATACTTGATTCCAGCACGGATGTTGTCATAGGGCGACCACGAAGCCATTTCTTGGTAGATCTCCCAGTCATCGAGTGGGTTTCCCCACTCTTCCCATTCCGGTACCGTGAGGGGCAAGCTCGGATCCGATATCGTCGTGAGGCAATCGACGAACGGGACTTCTGCGACTACGCCACCAAAAAGATCGGGCCTTTGATTGACTGCTGCAGCGACTAGCATGCCTCCGGCACTGCCCCCCCAGGAGATTATGCGCCCGGGGGCTGACCAGTGTAGCTCGCAGAGGCCCGCCGCGACGTCGATGAAGTCATTGAAGGTGTTGTGCTTCTTGGTGAATTTGCCCTCTAGGTACCAGCGCCGTCCCAACTCGCCTCCACCCCTGATATGAGCGATGGCAAATATGAAACCACGATCGCACAAGGACAGGCGTGCTGAAGAAAAACTCGGATCCATGCTGTACTCGTAAGATCCATATCCGTAGAGCAAAAGAGGATTGTCGCCTTGAGGGACGACATCTTTTGCCCAAATTAATGAAACCGGAATTTCCACTCCATCACGCCCGGTAACTCGTATCGCCGCGCTCTGGTAGTCTTCTGAGGAGAACCCTCCTTTGACGTGGACATCCTTGAGGACTTTAACCTCTCCTGTTACCAAGTCGATTTCGCGGACCGAACGAGGCTTGAGCATAGAGGTGTAGCTGTAACGCAACACTCCGGCATCCAGAAGCGGATTCGAGTCGAGATCGAGGGTAGAACTCTCGTCGTCGTAAGGCACCAGCGATTCTTGGCCCGATGCCAAATTCACCAGCCGAATACGTTGGTAACCCCCTCGACGTTCTTCGATGGCAAGGAAGCCCTTGAATACTTCGAGCGACTCGATCTTGATATCTGGATCATAGGGAACTACGTCCTGGGCTAGGGCGATGCTCGGCTCTCTTCGCGGGCATCGCGATACACGAAAGTTCTCCGCCTCAAAGTTGGAGAGGATATAGACGTTGTCGCCGACTGGTTCGATGGAGTACTCGAGGCCTTCGAGGCGCTTGGCGAATACTTCGAGTTCGGCTTTGGGGTCGTCCAAGTCGAGAATGTGAACTTCGGAGCTCGTCGTGGAATGGCTTTCGACAAGCAATGAGAGGTTGTCTTTGGACTTGGAGACAGATACGCCAAACGACTCGTCGGGCTCGAAGAAGAGCAACGTTGAGGGCGCGTCTGGCTCGCTGAGTTTTAGCGACCATACCTTGTAGGGCCGCAGCGACTCGTCTGCCTGCACCCAAAAGAGCCGATCATTAGTGCGGTCGAACTCTAATCCATAGGTGGCATTGGAGACAGGAAGTTGGCGAGCTTGGCCGGTTGTGAGATCCTTGACAAAGACCGAGAAGATCTCCGATCCGTCGCTGTCGATGGCATAGGCGAGGAGTTCTTCGTCTTCGGACATGGCGGTGGAACCCAGGGCAAAGTAGTCGAGCCCGGCGCCCAATTGGTTCTCGTCCAAGATCACCTCGTGGGTGGCAGGATCTTCGCCCGCCATGCTATAGCGAAGATGGATTTCATATTGAGAGTCCTCGAGCGTCTTCGCGTAGTACCAGTAGCGCTCCTTGCGCTGGGGGACCGAGGAGTCTGCGAGCTCGATTCGAGCGAGGAATTCGTCGTAGATCTTGCCCCGCAAGGGCTCCAAAGTGGCCAGCGCCTGGTGGGCGTAGGCGTTTTCCGCTTCTATGTATTCCAAGGTATCGGGGTCTGCAAGATCCTTGATCCAGTAGTAGTTGTCGATTCGCGGTGATCCGAGTCCTTCGAGTACGGTAGGAACTTTTTTCGCTGGCGCGACAGGAGGGAGGTTTGCAAAGATATCGTCAATGGCTGGCACATAATCGACCCTAGACACTGTCGAGGGTTTTGTTGCGACCGTCGTTGACCTTCGCGCGGACCTAAAGACAAATTTCCTCCTATCTGCATAGGAGAAATTATTTGTGCTGCACTAGTCTGGGAGAGGAAGTAATGGCGATTGGCAGCGATGCCGCAGCCCCGAAAAGAGTTTGGTGAGGATCAATGAGCACCGTAGATCTCAATCTTGGCAAGTATCAGCTGGGCTGGTCCGATCGTGAGGACTATGTCTTCAAGCCCAAGAAGGGCGTCAATCGCGAAATCGTCCAAGAGATGTCTTGGATGAAGAACGAAGGCGACTGGATGAAGAAGTTCCGCCTCCGTGCGCTTTCCAATTTCGAGAAGAAGCCGATGCTTCCTTGGTTCGCCACCAATATGCCCGATCTTGACTTCGATGACATCTACTACTACATCAAGCCGATCGACAAGCAGGTCAGTTCCTGGGATCAGCTTCCCGACTCGGTGAAGAATACCTATGAGAAGCTGGGAATCC
>JAKASN010000289.1 GCA_021819025.1 Actinomycetes bacterium
GCTTGAGAGCTTCGGCCATGGTGAGATAAGGATGGAAAGTGCTCGCCAAATCAGAGGTAGTTAGGCGGTACTTTATCGCCAGCACAGCAGCCTGAATCACGTCGCCGGCTCCATCGGCGACAATCGACGCACCGATGAGCCGACCCGTACCCACCTCAGCTACTAGCTTCACAAGACCGTGGGTATCTCGATTCACCAGCGCCCTGGGCACCGCTTCAAGTGGGAGAATCGAGGTGACCACTTCAAGGCCCGCAGCGCGGGCCGCTGCCTCGGTCATCCCTGCCGAGGCGACTTGGGGTGTAGTGAAGGTGACTTTGGGCAGGCCGGTGAAGTCCAAGTCGCGTGCCAGGCCTAACAGAGCATTGTCTACGGCGAGTGCTCCCTCGTAAGCAGAGACATATACGAACTGCGGACCGCCAGTTACGTCACCGGCGGCAAAAATCATTTCGTTGGAGGTGCGTAGCTGAGCATCTACGACCACTGCGCCGCGTTCGTCGACAATCACGCCCGCTTCATCGAGTCCAAGATCTTCGGTGTTGGGGCGTCTTCCGGTGGCCACCAGCAATTGATCAAAAGCGAGCACCTCGTCCTCTCCGCCTGCTCGCAGAACTACAACGCGATCGGTACCGTCAACGCTGACCCCGACAATCTCAGCAGAGGTATAAATTGTCGCCCCTTGGCCAATGAGGACCTCAACGAGGGCCGCAGAAATCTCGGGCTCCTCAAAGGGAGCGATGCGATCCGCGACGTCGATAAAGGTGACCTTCGCTCCGATATGGAGAAAGAACTGTCCGAGTTCGAGGCCGATCGCGTTCGCACCGATGACCGCCAAGCGGCGAGGGATTTCGGTAAGGTTCAAAGCCGTGGTCGAGCTAAGAAAGCCCGACTCCGCAAGGCCGGGAATGGGAGGCGCACTTGGCCTCGCACCAGTCGCGATCAAGAATTTCGCAGCGGTTATCTCTCTACCATCGACATCGAGGGTACTGGCATCGGTGAAACGGGCATGCCCAGTAAGCACCGTGAAGCCGTAGTCCGCCACCAGGTCGACGTACTTGCTCTGGCGCAGTGCATCCACCAGCTCTTCTTTATTGGCTACCAGCGCAGCGAGGTCGACGCTCCCCGAAGTGGTGGACAGCCCCTCGAAGGGGTGGTGTCCAGCCGCCCATGCCATCTCACCCGCTCGCAAAAGAGCCTTGGAGGGTACGCATCCGATATTGACGCAGGTTCCCCCAATGACACCTTCTTCCACAAGTGCCACCCGGTAGCCGGCCTCGGTGGCTTTGATCGCCGCGGCAAATGCTGCCGATCCGGCACCGATTACAACCAGGTCATAATTGGTCTCCCCGCCAAGGCGCAACGGCTCACCCGCAATAGCGACTTCTATCGCTCCGGGCTTATATCCGGCCGCTGCCACCGCATCTCGCAGGGAACTTTCGCCAACTTCGGCTGGCCAAGAAAACTTCGCTGCCGCGTCCCGCCACGCGACTGTTACCTCGGTCGCTCCTGCGCTTTGCAGGGCAGCCTTTACGTGATGGGCACAGTCGTCACAAGTCATCCCCTCGACTTTGAGTACCGTGGGGCGAGAGTTGGTCATAGTTGTTCTCCTTGTCGATCGCCTCTCGAAACAGAGACGCATCATCAATCTACATCCGTATAAGCGGATATAATAACGTTATATTCCCATCCGAGTCGCGACACGACATAATCCATATCGAGGTCTCATCGCCTTTGCAAGCAAGGCAAAGGCGCCAAGGCGGACGGCGATTATGCCGCAGAACTTCCATTAGCTTTCAACTACACCCAAGGGCGAGCCATTGTGTCAAAATTGTTCCGGTCGCTAGAGGTTCCGCGCCGCTTGGCGCTTACTGGTTTTTTGGCCGACCACGCACGTTCGGCTACCGCCTGCGTAGCGCAGATCGGCCTCACCCTGGTCCGGGTCTCTTCGCACTTGGCCTGTTTTGTTGCCTGTGAGATCCTCGCCATGCGGCGACCAAGGCGCGTTGCCGATTGCCCTTTAGCCGAACCCGGGGCGCTCCGAGTTGTTCACCCGCGACGATTACTCGCCGCACACACCGCGGCGGCATCAATCGCTGCGTGCCCCGCGATTGAGGGCATCTCTGGCGGGCCAAATGGGGGATCAGGGTCTCGCCAGGGAACCCTTCCGCGTAACGTGGTTCTCCAATGAAGGCCCGAATGGCCCCGGGAGCGCCACCGGCCTGGCACAGTCCAGCCGAGGCTGCGCGCACTTGCCTGTATCGCCCCAACTTGATCCGAACTGTCGTCATTGCCATCGTGGTGGGCTCACTGCTAGCCTTGATCAACCAGGCGGGCCCTCTTTTGCATGGACCTCGCCCACCCGTGCTTTGGATCCGACTGATTCTTGACTATCTAGTCCCGCTTGCGGTCTCCAACCTCGGCGTACTCACGGCATCGCGCCAACCAAAGCTGAGGCTACGTGGTGGTTGCGCTACCGACGCAAACTGCCACAACAGCCCTCGCTAGCAATGCGACGTGATCGAGATCTACGACGGTATCGTAGTACTATACGACAAAGATGTAGTAGCATTTTTATATTGTGGAAATCACGGGGGCGGTGCCGCCAGAACGAGCAATACTACCAACCGTGCCGTGCCGTGATCGCTGTGCCTCCACCTGCCGTCACTCCCCTCCTGATTTCAGTCGGGTTGCCAGCTTGTGTTACTGGCAACGACTTGGGGCCATCAACGCCCATTCCAGCCGCTTCGATCATAACTGCCAGGGGAACTTCAGCTCCCAATGGTTCCCTCACATGGCTCGATGGATCCCAACTCGGCAACTCAGCTTGGCATCGACGCCCCGCAAAGGTGTGCTTCATGGCTGAGGGTTGCGCAAGCTGTGCTGGGAGTATCCCCGTGGTTGGCGAGCAACTCGCTAGGTTTGCACCGAGCGGCATCAAAGTTCTCGCCGCCGAAATCTATGGTACCTTTGGCGAGGCAAGCCAGGCAAGGACCGCTCTAAGCACCTTTGACAAGCTATCTCGGGCAATCGTATTTGCCGATCGGCAGTGGAGATGGGACCTCGCGTTCGAGGGACCAACCATTGGCTACGACCCGGAGGGGATTCCCGACAGCTACTTTCTCGTCAATATGTCCGACCAGGTTGTCTTCCAAGACTCTGTGCTCATGAGCACGACATTGGCACTGCTCGCCCACCTTAGGAAATCGACATTTGCCGCGGCGGCCCCAGCCACCGCCCACCAAATCTCGGGACCTCTGAGTGAAAGGAATGTCGGCGCGGTCCAACCCGAGGATGCACGTCGGGGTTTTTCTCGACAATGCAACCGCCACGACGAGGCACTTTTTATCGAAAGAGATAACAGATGAGTCAAAAAAATTATCCCACCCTCAGCGCAAGGCGGGTTCCACCTCGAGGTGCGTCTCACCGTGGTCCGATGGTCCCTCCAGGCCAGCATTCCAAGCTGGGGGGTGCGGGATGGTTAATACTGGCGCCAATCGCCTGTTGCGCAGGACCTCTTGTGATTGGCGGCCTGGCAGCAGCGGGTCTGCTGGCTTGGGGTGGTATTGGTCTCGCCGCGGCGTTGGCGCTGGGTGCAGCATTGACGATTCGGCGTCGACGTCGGGGCAGCTGTTGTGCCCCCGGCACAAGCCAAAACGCCTCTGATGCCAAGGCGCGGCGCGCAAGGAGCGCTGGGCGATGATGAGCAGGAAGGGGCCTGGCACCGAGGTGCCAGCGCCATCCGGTCGCGAGCAAGCCAGAGAAGCTCAAGCTAGCTCGCGTGCCGCCCCTTGGTCTGGGATGATCCGCAACTTAGCGGCCGATCGAGTCGATCGGGGCGTCTTCGTGGCCGTCACTCTCATCGTCGGGTTCGCTTACTCAATACTGCTGCCATTCGACTACACCCAGCGCATCTCAATCGCCAACTGGCACTATTTCGGCCCGCGCTACGCGGCCTTTACTGTGGCATTCGCGCTAGGAATGGGTTTGCTGGTGACCTTGCAGGTATATGCGATGCGCTGTATCGTGCGCAATAGCTCCGACGCCGCTATCTCGCGACGCACCGG
>JAKASN010000290.1 GCA_021819025.1 Actinomycetes bacterium
TGCCCGAGTCACCCTTTACGATTTGTCACCCCGGGAAGCCTCAGACCGAGAGACCTCGCGCTGAAGCGATGCTAGCCGACCTTGCTCACCGGAGGTGAGATCGACGTATTCCATCGCCGACGCAACTCGATGGTGACTCGCCACTTCGCCGATGGCACGATACATGAGCTGTGCCATCTCGCGATAACTCTCGTGACCCTGTGGCGTGCTACGCAATTCGATTAAGTGCATCGCTTCCCGCGCGTTGATATCGATGTCGAATCGAACACGAAACGCCATAGGTACGCAATACGCAGCGACTTTGTCACCATATTTCTTCAAAAGCTTCGCGTGAAAATCCGCAGCACGCGCAATTGCAGTGGAATATATGCTCGCCTCTGAGTCTGTCAGTTTGGATGAAGTGTAGTGGCCGAGGCTGCAATCCAAGTCGGCCCAGGCGATGCTGAGAAGTCGGTGGCGCTGCAAATCGCGAAAAGCCCCATAGTCACATATCAACTCAAAGTGGTAACTCGTCCGCTCCAAAGCGCGCGAAGGTCGGTGGCGCCGATTGGTTCGATTTCCCAAATAGGTGTGCCAAAGTTCACCAACCTCGCCAGGGGTCATAGCCGCTGCAATGTGACGGGCTGACGCGGCACTGATACCCGAACGCTCAAAGAGTATTGCGGCGGAAATCTTTTCCTCGCCGTCGATATCAAAGTCCACAAGCTCGACTGAGCCGCCAAGTGGCCCCCTCAATACAGTGCCTGCCTCAGATCCATCTACAGGGTACTTTGCCAGCAAAGAATCCGATACACCCTCAAAGCGCGTCTCGCGAAGGTAATTTACCCATGGGTCGCGTCGCTCAGCGCGATTCAGCCTCGAAACTAAAGAGGGAATCAAGAGATTTAATTCGCCGTGCAGCTCGGCTCCGAGGTTACGAACTTCGGCGAGCGGATGGGCGTACATATGCAGTACGAGCTGCTCCATGGATTGTGCTGACGCAAATATCCCCACGTTGGAACAGGTGGCAGCCGGGAGAAGCCCACGAGTAGCATCGAGTCCCAATGCCCTCAGCGTGGCCTTCATCGCGGGAGCAACGTTGTCGATTCCTCCTGCTTGGGCGAAGAGCCGATCCATCACCAAACGAGATAGCTCTCGGTAAGAAGTGAAAAGGGCATCCATTTCTATCTCGTAATCGACAAGATCCTCGCCAACGAGTTCCTCAGGTCTCACGTATCGGTATTTGCCAGAGGCGTCGAGGGTATCGTAGGGGATATACCGAGTCGACTGTTCGAGATACGATGCCAGTCGCGGTCGCTCGACAACCTTGGTGGCCAAGTTAGAAATCTGCTCGAGCGCGACGTGAACTCCGGCGAGCTGAGCCACCGAATCGTCTCCATAATCGGAGAGCACCCGCGCAAAAAGCCCCTCGGCTCGCCCAGTACCCTGATGAGCACCTACGGGCTGGTGATCCCCGACATAGAATTCGTCAAGAAACAGCCTTCGCAGGGACTTCGGCGAGCGTGAGTACCGAGCAAAGAGGGCAGCTTCGGTGACCTCTGGCAAGTTACGCAGTCCGAAGACCGCCTTCTCAACGTTGGTGAAGTAGCCCTCGAGGATCTCGCGCTCGGCGTCACTAAATTCCGTCTCCATTTGCAAATACCATAGAAGCTCGGCTCACCTTAAGTTGCGCCAAACTCAATTGTCAACTAAAACGCAGGAGCGAGCCCACCCAATCTGGCTCCGCAAACTGAAGGGCCCTGTCAAAGTAATCTTGGGTCCCAGTATCGGTGGCCGGGGCATGCCGGTCTTCATTACGGCGTTCAAGCTCTCCTTAGAACGAAATAGCGAGCAACAAGGGGGCGCGGCTGATGACATCCAAACCTCGAGTACTTGGCACTTTCCAGTACTGGCGCAGATACTGACACCCACCACTTGAGGCATCGTCGCAAACACGACCACATGGACATCCCGGGCTTTTTTCGAGACTTCCAACCTTGAGAAGATCTAGACATGAAAAGAGCTGCAAGTCATGCTCAAGAGGTCGCTGAGTGGGAGCTTCGAATGATCGCGGAACGTCCGAACGAGCACCCATCGCGCTGGGCGACTATCCAGTCGGTTGCGCAAAAGCTTGGCATGACCGCCAAACTCTTCGCACTCGGGTAAGACGATCTGAGCTAGATCTCGCCAGCAGGACAGGAATTACCACACACTTGCGGACCCGCGTGCAGAAACTGGAATGGGAGAATTCCGAGGTGCATTGGGCAGGTGTGGAAGCGAAAGGGCATCCTCCTCCACGGTGAACCGTAGAGGCTTCGTTGCACGGCTCACACGCAGTACCGGCCCGAGAAGGCCACAAAGGGCCGAAGCTCAGCTGGTATTCGAGGCCCAAGTAAGGTGGCCTCTCAGGACTCTTGAGACAACGCCGTGGCAAAAGCGTGCCATTAAATGCACCTCATCAAGTGTGCCAGAAATTTGTTACTCGTGGTTCTTGGCGGTATCTTCGCGACGTTAAATCTCTCGCGGGGTGATCGCGCCGGGCAACTCCCGAGCGATCGCCGCTAACCCGTGCCACTTCCGGCTTCAAGCAAAGAGGCTCGCCAGGCGTTCACCTAGACGCTTTGGCACTTCAATGCTCTACTCGTATCGAGGCTTCCACTACGCCACGACAGAGAAGACGATTCACCGAAGCAAACTTCCGCGCCAGTTCTGGGTCGGAGACCACGTTGGAGAGTTGCCGCGCCAGATCCATAATCTGCTTGATAAAGCGCACAAAGTCCCCTCCAGGTATCCCCTTGTCTCCAATCACCGAATCCAGCTCTCGACCTTTGGCCCAGGCACTGGCATAAATCATGAATCCTGACTCAACGGGTTTCGTGGTAGGAATTCGCAGACGGCCCTCAGCCTTGATCAGATCGATGCGTAGCTTGTTGATCTGCGCAAACCTCCGCTCCAACTCGCGGGTTGGGAAGAGATCAGAACCCGGGGCAGATGCCCGCGACTCATAGACAAACACCGACAGCAGTGAAGCCAGATCAATCGCCTCTAGACCGTCGAACAGACCGTTATCGAGCGCAATTGCGATAAGGAGGTCCGACTCGTGAAATAGTCCCGCAAGACGTTCTCCCTGTTCGGTCAGCTCCCACTCTTTGACGAATCCAAGATCGTCAAGAACCTCCAGAACCCGGTCGAACTGGCGCGCCAAGGACTCGGATTGAGACTTTACTGACTCTTTGATCTTGGAGGAGCTTTCGCTCAGCCTTTCCAGCTTCTTGAGTGCCGAAATGTGTCGATTGAAATCTGGGCATTGGCGCAGCTTGTCGCGCAACTCCACAACATCCTGTCGCGAGAGTTGTAACGTGGGACGATCTTTCCCTGCGCGTGAAAAGCGCGGCTCCGCCAAGGAACAATTAGCCAGTGAAAGGCCGCGCAAGGCAGCAGCCATCGCACTCAGGTAAGCATGGTCACGTGGATTGTAATCGATACCAACCTCGACGCGAGCTGCGGGCTTGGGGAGGAAATCTATCTCATTGACCCGCATTGGCACCTTAGCCCCGTCGCAGGTGACAACCCAAGCCGATACCCGACCGCCCTTTTTGCGGCTCGTAGCGACCACCACGACCCGCGTCTGGACTCCTGAGGTGTCATCAGCAGGTACGCAGAGGACGTCACCCGGGCGGAGGCGCGCAAAATAGTAAAAGATCTGCCGCTCCGCCGGCAGGGCCACGGAACTTTCCTTGGCCTTCTCTGCGCGCTTGGTCAACTCGTAATACTCCCCGACGTCACCAAACTCGCAATGCGCTTCATCAATCAAGTCCTCTTGCTCTGCCCTCATCCGCGAGAGACGAGCCTCGAGGTGCACAATCTGGGCATCGGAACGAAACTGCGCGAAGGAGAGATTGAGCAGGTTACGCGCCAGTTCTGGTTCGAAGCTCTTGACAAGGTTGGCGGCCATGTTATAGGTCGGTCGAAACGAAGAAGTAAGCGGGTAGGAGCGCGTGGAAACCAACTGGGCCACTTGGGCAAAAGAGACGAACGGCGACCACAGCACGACGCAGTAGCCGATCTCAT
>JAKASN010000291.1 GCA_021819025.1 Actinomycetes bacterium
ACCTTCAGCCCATTGGCTACCCTTCAACCCCCCGGCCAAAAAGCTACCCAGCTTCTCCGGCCGCCCACATTGGGAGACCGATCTGAGAACATCTGCTACCAAGTTCAAAACAAAAACGACACGCCATTCGGCAGGGGCCCCAGAGGAGATTCGCACCGCATCGATGTCGCCAATATCTCGACAACTTGATAATACAAGTTCTAGTACAAGTTAACTTAACGTTTACATTAGCGCGGTTTAGTTTTTTTTATTTCGTGAAAAAAGTCTCCCGCCTTTTAGCCCCTCGAGCCAAGCAGGCCACCGAGTGCGGCGGCGACAGCGCCGGGATGCGTCCACACGATGAGATGTCCGGCCTGTGCACACCAGGAGATCTCGCGCACCTGGAGTCCTTGAGCCAGCGCCACTACCGCACGCGGCGGCACTACCCGATCCAAAAGACCAGATAGCACCGCAACTCTCGCGTCATCTGGCAGTGCGAAGCGCACTCGGCCAAGGTCATCGAGCAGCGTCATTGACTCGATCAACAAACTCCGGGCATGGTGGAGCTTCTGAGTCAGCGAACCCCTTGCCGCATGCCGGAGGGTACCCGATGCCAGCGCCGAAATCACTGAACCAACGAGCTCCACTTCAAAGAGGCGGTCCAGGGCGCCCAAAGCTAGGAGGTTCGCCGCTGGCGCGACCAGGAGGGCACGTACTCCCCTTGGTTGGCGCTCCGCGATCCAGTCAAGCACTACCGCAGCGCCATAACTATATCCCAGCAGTACCGGAGGGTCATCGCCAAAGCATTGCAACACCGCATCGAGATATTCGACGTTGTGCCCAAGGCCCCCGGCTTCGCCGCTTTTTTGGCCCCAACCTGGCCTGTCGTAGCTATAGATCTCTCCCAAGCCACCAAGCGCTCGGGGAAGGTGGCCCCAAAGTGATCCCGAGCCGGGTTGTCCATGCACCAAAAGAACCCTTGGCACCATGGGCGCCTCACGAGAAATGGCTTCGAGCTCCGATGGCACGGCACCACTGCCATCGAAGCGGTAAATCGACATCAGAACAACTACCTCGCTAGTGCTAGCCCAAGAAGAACCACTGCGCTGGCCTGCGCCAGAGCAAAACCGCCATGCCAAAAGAAATCCCTCCCGCACAGTCGGCAGCTCCTCGCTGCACACATAACTCGGGTAGGCATCAGGCGACCGGCTCAGCCGTCTCGACGATACGAGAAGCCGCGATTGAGATTACCAGGGAAATTCCTCCCATGATAAGAAGTATCCCCGCTAAAAACCCATAGCCGAAGCGATTCGATATCACCTCGTGCAACAAAAGGTAACCCATCACCATCGCCACCCCGGGCTCGATCACGTTGATGAGAGGCATGGTGACCGAAAGCGATGCGCTCTGAAATGCTGATTGGGTAAGCACGAGATCTATCATCCCAATTACCATCAGGCTGTAGATGGGCCAGGATGAGAGTGCCGCGAGAAAGCCGTGCGCGGTAATGGCATTGGCCGCCACTTTGGTGACAAATGTTGCGATGCCATGAAGGGTACCCACCGATACTCCCATCACCACCCCCGAAGCGCGACCTCCGAGCTTGGGAACTGCGTACTTCACCAAGAAGAACCCCCCTATCGCGACAGCCACAAGTGCCACGCCCACCCTGGGGCCCAAGAGGGAGGTACTTATCGGGACTCTGGTGGTCGCCAGAAAGATCGCCAGTGCCCCAGCTGAAAGCAGCGAAAGCAGCACCACTTTGAGCGAGGACTTGGCGCTACCCCAAAGGGCTTCGAGAAGCAGAGTGGAGGTGAGTCCAAAAGCCAGTATCGGCTGCACCAGGAGGAGCGAACCTTCTTTGAGCGCCATGAACTGTGCCAAAAACGCCAAAACATCCAGCGAAACGCCTAGTATCCAAATGGGCCTTTTAACCAGTTTGGAAATAAGCGACAATTTGAGGTTTGTTGACGAAGGTGTCCGCTGCGCCTCTTTGTGCTGGGTAAATGCCGCGAACGAGAAGAGAACGGCGGCGGCGATCGAAAAAAAGTACACCATAAAGTCAACTGAAGGATAGGTTACAGCTTATGTCTAAACGCGTGCTCGTCGTGTCAGCGAGAATGGGTGCTGGTCACGACGGTGCTGCCAAAGAGTTAGCCCGTACCCTTGAAGAGCGGGGTCTCCAAGTCGAGATCAGGGACTTCCTTGACGCTGCACCTTGGGTGGGGCGCTTCCTGGAGAGAACCTACGAGCTACAGCTAGATCACGCTCCTTGGAGCTACGAGGCGCTATTTCGCCTCTTTAGCTCGTTCCGACCCATCAAGCCGCCCATCGTCACCATCTTTTACCTCCTTTTCTTTCCCCGCATGCGCAAGTGGATCAAAGAGATCCAGCCCGATGCGGTGCTGACCACCTACCCCTTCGCCTCGCTGGTGCTCGGGCGGGCGCGGCGCGCCACCTTTCGCCCCATGAAAGTACCGGCCTTTACCTTTCTTACCGATTTCTCGGTCCATACCATGTGGGTGGATGAGGGCATTGACAACTACCTGGCGGTGCACAACATCTCAGTGAGCCAAGTCGAGCGTCTCGTGGGCAAGACCCCGGTCGTCACCGGTCCCGCGGTCTCTGAGAGGTTCCGCGCCGCGGCTACTGTCGATCCCGAACAAATACGCGCTGAGTTCAACATCCCAACCCAGGTCGTCACGGCACTGATTGTCGCGGGGAGCTGGGGAGTCGGGGATCTTCGCAGCACCATGCTCTCCCTCGGGGGCAGCGACGACATCTTCCCGGTAGTGATCTGCGGCAAGAACGAGGCGCTGCGAGGAGACCTCGAGCGCATGGGAATCGGCCTGGTACTTGGCTGGACGGATCGGATGCCCGATCTCATGCGTGCCTGTGACGTGGTGATTCAAAACGCTGGTGGCCTCACCGCACTAGAGGCATTCGCGTCCAACACCCCGGTGATCTCCTATAACCCCATCAAGGGCCACGGACTACGCAACATCATCGAGATGGAGGCGGCCGGCGTCTCTCTTTGGGCAAAAAGCCGCGATGAACTCATTGAAGCGGTACACGAACTCAAAGCCAACCCCACCCTCACCACGCGCCGGGCTCTGGGGGTCTTTGTCTCCAACCCCGCCGTGGCGATTGACCACAGCCTTGCCTCCGCAGGGGCAGCTCCACGGCAAAAGAGTCCCCAGCGCCGCCCGGTCGGCTTCGCACTGCGCTTTGCGACTTTGCTGGTGCTAAGCATCGCGGGACTCAACTTGACGGTGAATGCCGCAACAAATCAGATTAACGTCGGAAAAGTAGCTGCCAAGACCCCTTACGTCTATGGGCTCGTGGCAGTAAGCAACCAGGACTTTTCCGATGCGACTTTGCTGAGGCGAATGTCAGAGCTCGGTTTGGGCGGCGTGGTGACCGGGCCAATGGCTCAAACCTACCCTTACGAAGTCTCGCAGCTGCAAACTTCCGGAGTCTCGATTATCAACGGCGGCTGGCCGATCAATTCCGAACTCCGCATCCTCGCCCCGATTGAGGCTGCTACCAAAGCGCAACAACTCATCACCCAAGACACCGGACTTACCTCGGTGGTCTATGCACCGCAAGGGATCATCAGCTCGGTGGACCTGGCTTGGGCGTCACTTTCTCACCATCCCCTCGTCAAAGCTGTTGTCATCGAGACAGAGACCAAGTTTAACCCCACCGCGGGCACCATCTACGAGATCGACGCGACCAACCTCAGCACCGCCCAACTTGACCAAAAGATCACTTGGTTCACCAACACGCTGCGTCAAGATCATCTCACTTTGTTACCAGCTTCGGATCTTGGCGGCCTGCAAAAGACCTGAAGGTGACGTGAGCTTGTCGGCGCGTGGATGAAACGCCAACAGCCAGCAGCTTGTCGACCAAGCGCACAAGGAGTTATTCTATGAGCACGAACACTTCCACTCGAGTTGCCCTCATCGGCGGTGCCGCCGCGGTTGCTTCGCACTTTGCGCCCGCAATCTCCTGGTTCTTCCCCCTCACCAAGCGGGTCTTTCCCGATCTCATGGGAGTGCGAGATCCC
>JAKASN010000292.1 GCA_021819025.1 Actinomycetes bacterium
TCGTCCATCTTCGCAACCTTTTCCTTGATAGTTATTATCCATATTTCCAAGGGTGTCCACATGTTGCGGACGATCCCGATTTTGCCAACCTCAGTTGGCTTTCCACCCGGTCAATGCTAGTTGACCGGCGGCTCTTGGGGCTAAAAGCCCATCGAGATTCCGCCGTCTACGGTGAGCACTGCACCGGTGATGTAGCTGGCCTCATCTGAGGCCAAAAAAGCGATGGGCCCAGCGATCTCTGCCGGGGTCCCAACTCGTTGCATCGGGATCGCCCCGATCATCTCCGCCATTCTCTTTTCCGGTACCGCCGAAGTCAAGGCGGTAATCACCGCCCCGGGAGCCACGACGTTGGCCGTGACGTTGCGCGTCGCAACTTCGCGGGCCAACGAGCGTGCGAAACCGATGAGACCCGCCTTGGATGCGGCGTAGTTGGCCTGTCCTGGACCGCCCATACCGGCGATCACCGAGGTGATGAAGATCATCCGGCCCCACCTCGAGCGCACCATCTGGGGCATCACCGCCTTGGTGAGGCGAAAGGCCCCTGTCAAGTTGGTCTCGATTACCTTTGACCATGAAGCCTCGCTCATGCGCAGCAACAATGTGTCATCGGTAATACCGGCATTGGCGATAAGGATCTCCACCGGACCAAAGTGATCACCCACTTGAGCGACGGCGGAATTGACAGATTCGGAGTCGGAAAGTTCACAAGGTACTTCTAAGAACGCATCGCCGAAGTCGGTGAGCTCCTTAGAGGCCCTGCGGTGGTGATAGGTTGCCGCGACGCGGTACCCCTTAGCGAGCATGAGCCGGGTGGTAGCTTCGCCAATTCCTGTTACTCCGCCAGTGATGAGGACGGTTCTCGTCGTCTCGGACACTAAATGTCCCACCTCACCACAGCGGACGCCCAGGTCATCCCAGCTCCGAAGCCGCAAAAGAGTACGTTGTCCCCAGGGTGGAGCGCTCCCTTGTCGGCTGCGGCAGCCAGCGCAAGAGGGATGCTCCCCGAGGAAGTGTTGCCGGTAGTGTCGAGCACGATCGAGGTGCGTTCCATGGGAATTCCCAGACGTCGATTCGCAGCTTCGATGATACGGATGTTGGCCTGGTGAGGTACCACTAGCGCGATGTCATCAGGAGTGAGACCGGCGCGTCCCAGGGCTAGATGGGCCGAATCTACCATCGCAAGCACCGCGCGCTTGAAGACTTCGCGCCCTTCCATTCTCATGTAGCCGCCGTGTTCGCAATAGAGGATGGGCACCAGAGATCCATCGACCCCGAGATCCCATCCCAGCACCGCATTGTCTTCGCTCGCTTGAAGAACCACCGCGCCGGCCCCGTCGGCGAAGAGAACCGCAGTGGCCCGGTCTTCTTGGTCGGTAATGCGGCTCAAAGTGTCAGACCCGATTACCAGGACGTTCTTGAGGCCAGATTGAATCATGTTGTGCCCGACGACTAAGGCATAGACAAATCCGGCACAAGCCGCGTTGAGGTCAAAGGCGCCGCAGCTCAAGCCCAATTCGGCCTGAACCGTCGATGAGGTTGCCGGGACCGTCTTGTCCGGAGTGGTGGTGGAGAGAATTAGCATCCCGATGTCCTCGGGTGCTAGTCCGGCACTAGCGATGGCCTTTTGCGCGGCTTCCACAGCGAGGGACGAGGTGGTGCCGCCATAACGGCGCTCTTTAATCCCAGTACGCTCTGTTATCCAGGCATCGTTGGTTTCCAGCCGCCCTTCAAAGTCCTGGTTGGTTATGACTTTGTCGGGCAGTGCCGCACCCCAGCCGATGATTCTTGATCCTTGCATCAGTTTCAGTTTTCCAGTTTCGTTCGTAGCCACGCGACGGGCTGTCCTACAATTACGCGTTCGCCTTCGGATGCCAAATAGCCGCTTAGAGCGCCCTCGAAGGGCGATCTAACTTTGGTCCCCGAGACGTCGCCGAGTTCGGTCCCAACCGATACCGGTTCTTTGAGCCCGACCAGGTTGGTCGGGGTGAATACCCCCGCTGATGGAGCCACGACGATACGCTCTGAGGCGTAAAGGTGCTCACCCCAGCCGGTGTCGGCGGAGATCGGGGTGTTGGAAGAGGATTCCACTGCGATGATCAACTTGTCGAGGTCGTCGGGAGTCTGGATGGCGATTCCGGCGATGTCGGGCACTGAGCGCTTCGCCAGTCCGGTGAGCACGTTCCCTGGGCCGATCTCCACCAGCAGCGTGGTCCCGAGGTCCTTGAGTTTGGCCAGCGAGCGCGTCCACATCACTGGCGAGGTGAGTTGTTGAGCGAGAAGGCGGATCCAATCCGCAGCGCGCCGGTAAGGAAACGCGTCGACGTTGGCGATGACCGGCACTTCGGCGTCGTAAAAGCGCGACTCTAAAAGTGCCTTGCGAAGTCGTTGCCGGGCATGTTCCATGTAGGGGGTATGAAAGGCTCCGTTGACAGGCAGCAGCATCACTCGCCTCGCGCCGAGTCCGCGAGCGGTCTCAATGGCCCGATCAAGGGCGTCTCGTCGACCGGCGAGCACGACCTGGCCAGGAGCGTTGTAGTTGGCGACCCAAACTTCACCACCTGCTTCGTCACAAGCAGTTTCAGCTCCGATGTCATCGATACCCAGAAGGGCCGCCATGGCGCCGGGATTCTCCTCGGCAGCATCTTGCATTGCCTCGGCTCGTTCCCCGACAAGACGCGCCCCGGTGTCGAATGGCAGCGCACCTGCGGCGACCAGCGCGCAGTACTCTCCGAGGGAGTGGCCAGCACAGATCGAGGGGGTTACGCCAATGCGCTCGATGGCATCGAGAACCAGCATCGACATCGTGAAAGTTACCAGTTGGGTATTCCTTGTTTGGGAGAGCATCTCTTGATCGGCATCGAGAAGCAGTGTCGCGATATCTCGACCAGAAGCTTCCGAGGCGTCTCGAACGAGCTCCCAAGAAGGATGGTCAACCCAGGGAGCGCCCATGCCGGGACGTTGCGAACCTTGACCAGGAAAGGTGAATGCTATCATTTGTCGCCTTTCGTCCATCCGCGCCAGGATTCAACAGTCCAAACCTGTACTCTCATCCTAGCTATTACCAATCCCTCTGCTGAGGTAACTTATTTACCGTTGCGTTACACTCGCGCCACAAACCTCCATGCGCAAACGTCGGTGGAGGTTGCGCGCCAAGTAGCGGCCCCGCTTGCCAGCGACGTCTTCGCCCGTAGCACCTGGGGCAGTTAACTTGTTCGGATAGTTAATGACCCCTCGCGCCGACAATTGGTTACAAATCGCTTTGAGCGATGCCACGCGGTGCCACGCACAGGCAAGTTTCCCCCTGGAGCCCGCTTTGGCCCTCAAGAACCGGCCAACACCGGCGTTACCTTGTTGAAGAGATGCCTTGGCGTGCTTGACTCGCAAGGCAGGGCAATATGATGGTTATTTGCTTGCCCGGGTGGTGGAATGGTAGACACGGAGGACTCAAAATCCTTTGCTCGCGAGGGCGTGCGGGTTCGAATCCCGCTCCGGGTACGCTAAATTTTCCTTCCTTGATAGTCTAAGCCGCCTTTGAGCTGGGCATGCTAGGTTCCAGACTGAGCTTGCGCACTTGAAGATGGTGTGCCATTTTGAAAAGTACCGCTTTGTTTTCCAGCGATCCGCCGACTCGGGAAGCCCTAGCGCGCCGACTCGGTGTGGCGCTGGGATCTTGCCACTAGGACCCTGGAGATTCCGATCAGAGCGAGAACCATCACCACCAGCAAGAAGGCCGCATCGAAGGAGAGCTGCACTGCGCTATTGGAGGGCTGGTTGTAGAAGGTCCACACTGCGTAAGTGAGATAGGCGATCGGGGCATGCGTAAGGGCGAGGTGGGGAAGATTCTGGGAATACCCCGCGGTGTAGAGCAGTGGAGCGGTCTCTCCCACCGAGATCGCTAAGGCTACGATCAGGCCGGTTGCGATTCCTGGCAGCGCCGCTTTGAGAGTGATGCGAGTGAGAATGCGACCGGGGCGAATCCCGAGAGCCTCCGCACCTTCGATATAGCCGCTCGGAACTTGGCGCAGGGATACTTCG
>JAKASN010000293.1 GCA_021819025.1 Actinomycetes bacterium
TGCGGTAATCACTGGTTTGCCGGCACAGTTAGCCCTGAAGATGAGATCTTTTTGCACCAGTGGGATCTCTTCGAGGGGCAATTCGATGCCGAGATCGCCACGGGCAACCATGATTCCGTCGGAGGCCTCGAGAATCGCTTCAATGTCCCCTAGAGCTGCGGGGTGTTCGATCTTTGCAAAGAGAAATGGTGAGAAGCCGTGCTCGGCGGCGATGGCACGGGCACGCTCGAGATCGTCGGCACGATGGACGAAGGATACTGAAACCGCGTCCGCGCCTCTCGAAAGTGCAAAATAAAGCAGTTCGGCATCTTTTTCGGTGAGAGAGGAGATGTCGAGCTTGGCGCCAGGAAGATTGATTCCTTTGTGAGAGGAGAGCTCACCGCCAGCGGTCACGGTACATATGATGCTTTGCCCTTCGACGCGTGTTACTCGAAGCGATATGAAGCCGTCGGCAAGGTAGATCAGAGATCCAGGCGACACCGCCCTAGCGAGACCAGGGAAGTCCACGGGGATGTAGGTCTCGGTGCCACTCGGTTTCGATCCGGTGGGCGCGAGTCGGACCTTCTCGGAAGATTTCAGTTCGATGGCGTCCTCAAGTTTTCCGATCCGCATCTTTGGACCTGGGAGGTCGGCGAGTATCGATATCATCTTGCCGGTATGGCGTTCGGCGCGCCGCACGAGTCCGATGAGTCGCACGATTGAGGCAGGAGTACCATGGGCCAAGTTGAGCCGAGCTACATCCATGCCGGCGCGGGCCATCGCCACGACAGTGTCGATGTTCGCGCTCGCTGGCCCGAGTGTGGCCACGATTTTGGTCTTTTTATCTTCTAGCAACCCTCAGTCCCTTCGGTATGCCAATTCACCCATGACTTTAGCAACCAAAGTCCCCCGCAACCATTTGTCGGCACTTGGCTTTGCCTGTCGACTCATAAGCCTCAAGCAATGCGTTGCGATTATTGTAGCGAGGCGTCAAATTGCAAAACGAGCTTGCCGAGCTTCGGCGCTGTCGCAAAGTCACCGTAGGCGCGTGCTGCGTCATGCGCGTCATAGAGTTTCGATATCTTGGCAGTGAGGGTTCCAGTGGCAAAGTGGGGCACGATTCGATCCGCGAAGGTCCTGCTAAGTTGGGCTTTCTCGCTTTGGGGACGCGCTCGGAGTGTGGAACCACGAACATTGGCACGTTTCATCATGACCAAGCGCATGTCCAAATCGGTCCTGGACTGGTCTCCGACACCGATGATGACGATAGTCCCCTGGCTTCTCAACTCGGACAGGCACGCGTGAAAGTGCCTTCCACCGACCAGCTCGAGGACGATATCGAAGGGTCCCGCCCCGAGAATCTCTAGAGGATCGAGAGCGTGTACGCCTAGCGAGCTGAGGTATTTTCGGCCGACCTCAGTGCGCGAGGTTCCAAAGGTCATTGCTCCGGCCACCACTGCCAGAGAGCTCGCCGCTGATCCTACGCCACCCGTAGCTCCGCTGATGAGTACTCGCTGTCCGATCGACAGCTTTCCTTGGTCCCAAAGCGCGTCATATGCGGTCAAGTAAGCTTCAGGGATGCCTCCAGCGTCACACAAGGGAACTTGTGGTGGGACTTCGATAAGCGAGGAGTGGTGCACGCTGATGAGTTCGGCTTGGGCCGCGCCGCCAGCAATCGCCATGACACGCTTCCCTATAAAGGAGGTGGGAACTTTTTCCCCTTGGGCGATTGCAACCCCGGCGAACTCTAGGCCAGGAATGTCGTGGCGAACGCCCCACGGCGGAGGGTACGATCCTGCAACCTGGAGCAGGTCTGCCGCGTTGATGCCCGCTGAGGCAACCCGGACGAGAACTTCTTCATCGCCAAGCGAGGGGTCACCAGTTTCGCCATAGATAATCTTGCCTGCTTCGATAAGAACCGCTCGCAACTTGCCCTCCCGAATCCGCCTATAAGAATCGAGGCTAGCGGGTCGGCGCGTGGTCCTTGGACCGAAAGATCAGGGCCGTCCCGCTCCGACGGGCATTCCATCCCAATAGACGCTTCTGATCGCAACCGGGTAAGAAGGATTGTCTGCAACCACGACTTCGCCGTTGCCGATGTAGATTGCCACATGGTCGATGGGTGTGTAGTAGAAGATTAGGTCTCCCGGCTGGAGGTCACTTATCGAAACATGGGGAATCGAGTCGTATTGCGCCGCAGCCGAATGGGGGAGATAGACACCAGCACGGGCCCAAACGTATTGAGTGAGACCCGAACAGTCGAAGGCGTTCGGGCCGGCGGCGCCGAAAACGTATGGTTTGCCGAGCTGGGCGAGGGCCGTGCTCACCGCAACGCTCGCGCCGGCACCTACCGGGACGGTGTAGGATACCGGCGAGGCTGCAGGTGAAGTATTGGCTTGAGTCGGCTGCGACTGCTGGGCAGGCGCCTGTCGAGCCTGAGCCTGCTGTTGCAATACAAGTTGGCGGATTCGCTGCTGCTGGGCGAGGGCCGCGGCCGCCTGGGCGGCCTGAACCAACTGAGCCAAAGTTGAATTGACGGAGTTGAGCTGTCCTTGGGCTTGGTCCATGGCAGTCTGGGCAGCAGATCGCGCGGATGCAGCGGAGGCGAGAGCGGCGTTAACTTGAGCTTTTTCCCCATTCAAGGTTTGCTGTTCTGCCACCAACGACTGCGTCGCTGCCTGAAATTGGCTAATGAGCGCTTGTTGGGAATTGGCGACTGCTCCGGCATAGACCTGGCGAAGCGTTATGTCAGTAGAGGTTCCGTTCAGCAAGTCGGTGACAGAGGAAATTTCTCCGCCTTGAGTGTAAAGATTGATAGCTTCAGTAGCCAGCTTGCTTCGAAGCGAAGTGATGTTCCTGTGGGTTTGGTTTATCTTGTCTTGAGCGAGCCGCATTTGCGAACTCAGGCTTTGAAGTTGCAGGTTGGCCTGGTCGTATTTCTCAGAGTACAAGGCAACTTGGTTATTCAAGCTGGTAATATTCGCCGCTATTGCGGCTGCTTGAGTTTTTTCGTAAGAGATTTGATCCGCTCCAGCAGTGCTGACGCCAGCCACGATCGGAATCGCCGAAAGTGCGGTGCAAGCCAAAATTACCACGGTTCGCCTGGTACGGTCACGCAACTTCGGCGCTTTTCTGTTCGATACGGCCAATTAAGCCTCTTTCGTCTCAGACACTTTTAGTCACAAGTCAAAGATGATAGTCAAACCGAGGTGAGGCCTTGGCCTTATTGATCTATTTCGGCAGCTGCGCTGGGAATAATCAGTAGCAAATATGAACGCTCGACAGCCATGTTATAGCAGTGAGCGTCCCCCGGGAGTCCGAAAACGCGATTTGTCGCAGGTGATGCTAAGAAGTCCCAGGTGATTTCGTCTCTCAACTGCGAAAGTAGTACAGTTTTTCTTGATGACGACTTCACAACACAATCCAGAATTCCGTATCGAGCACGACTCGATGGGCGATGTGCGGGTGCCATTTTCAGCCAAGTGGCAGGCGCAGACACAACGGGCGGTGGAAAACTTTCCCATCTCCGGCCTGGTGATTTCGCGGCCTCTCATTTGGGCGCTCGCCAAGATCAAAGGGGCTGCGGCCCTAACCAATGCTGAACTTGGCACCATTGAGCCAAAGATTGCGCATGCGATCTCAAAGGCGGCTGAAGCGGTGGCCGGAGGGGGTTTCGATGCCGAGTTCCCTGTCGACGTCTTTCAGACTGGTTCGGGAACATCATCGAATATGAACATGAACGAAGTTCTTGCCAGCTTGGCCAGCGAAATGCTCGATGGCATCGTGATAAAGCCAAATGACCACGTGAACTCCTCGCAGTCCTCCAACGACGTCTTTCCGAGCGCCATTCACCTCGCCGCCTCCAGTGAGTTGGTAAATTCATTGATTCCCGCGCTTGAAGAGTTGGCGATTTCCCTGGAGGCCAAGGCGTCCGAGTTTGCCGAGGTGGTGAAGTCCGGACGCACCCACCTTATGGATGCCACGCCGGTGACGCTGGGGCAGGAGTTTTCAGGGTACGCCGCAGCGATACGCTATGGTGTCGAGAGGAT
>JAKASN010000294.1 GCA_021819025.1 Actinomycetes bacterium
GGAACTTCTTGGCTACGGCCGCGCTTCCAAGGATCAGATCGATACGCATTCCTTGACGCTTATGGAAGGAGCCACCACGATAATCCCACCATGAAAAAAGCCCCGCCTGGGAATATTGACAGCGAAAGAGATCGATCATTCCTTGGTTGAAAAGGCGCTCCAGCGCTTCGCGCTCGGGCGCCGAGACGTGGGTAGAACCGAGAAATGCGTGGGGATCCCAGACATCGATGTCCTGGTAGGCAATATTGAAGTCTCCCCCCAGGACGACTTGCGCAGATCGAGCCAGTTCAGCGTCGACGGTCTTAGCAAGCGCCTCCATCCACTCGAGCTTGAAGCGATAGTGATCGTCGTCGAGGGAGCGGCCATTGGGCACGTAAAGCGAATAGACCCTCACGCCGGAACAGGTTGCGCCGATCGCTCGAGCCTCACCGCGCGGCTCACCCACCAGCCCGCGAGTAACTTCGGCGATCCCAACCCGGGATAAAATCGCCACGCCGTTCCATTGCCCTTGCCCAAAATGAGCGCACTCGTAGCCAAGTTTTGCAAAGGCGTCGCTCGGAAATGCGTCGTCGGCGAGTTTGGTCTCTTGGATACACAAAACGTCGGGCTTGGCGTCAGACAACCAATTAGAGACCCGGTCCATACGTGCACGCAATGAATTCACATTCCAGGTGGCCAGTATCACCGCCACACCTCAAAAAACCTCAATGATCGCGCCATAACCATGCTTGCTAAGCATCGGCGATGATGAACATAATGTCAACCTCAGTGGCGACCGCTCCATTGATCCGCGCCACGCCATGACCCTTGCCTGCGCGCGCCGATAGCGTCACCAGCTCCACCTCGAGATCCAAGGTATCGCCCGGAACGATCTGCTTGCGAAAGCGCGCCTTGTCGATACCACCAAATAACGGCAGCTTTCCCTTGTAGCGCTCATCGGCGAGCACCGCACACGCTCCCAACTGGGCGAGGGACTCCACTTGCAGGACGCCTGGCAAGGTGGGACGACCAGGAAAGTGGCCGGAAAAAAAGTCCTCCTTGCCAGTTAGATGCCAATAACCCCGCGCGTACTCCCCAGGGCGGATTTCGGTAATTTCATCCACGAGGAGAAATGGTGGCCTGTGGGGTATCAACTGGTCTGGTTTCACCCTTGCCAGCCTAGATCAACGCATCTGAGAGCGAATCCCAAGCTCTTCGCAAAACCATGTAAAGAGTTGTCTCGAGATGTCAACTCGCCGAGGCAAATCTCAGTGATTTCGCGCCCCAAGCACCTCAGAGACCCGAAGTCCGATCGCACGGTACAAAAGATCCGCCTGTTCAAGCGCGTGCATCGCAGCCGAGCCGGTAGCTGGCGAACCCGATGGAACCCTCGATACGTGGCGCAGTTGGAAGTCCTCTCGCAAAAGAGCATGGAGTTGCGAATGCACGAATGACCAAGCGCCCTGGTTTTCAGGTTCCTCCTGAAGCCAGACGACCTCTCGAGCACTCGAGTAGCGTTCAAGAATATCTTCAATCTCGACCACTGGCCAGGGATAGAGCTGCTCGACGCGCACCACAGCACACGACTCACCTGCTTCCTTTCCAGCCGTGACAGCCTCTGACTTTGCCAACGCCTCGTAAGAGACTTTGCCCGAACAAAAGACAATCCGCTCGACGGTAGAAGGATCGCGCGTCGCAGTAGCTCCGCTGGTAGTGGGATCATCCAGTACCGCGAAGAAGCGACCGCCGGTAAGCACATCGACCGCAACGCGAGTCTGGCGGGCACGAAGCAGCGATTTTGGTGAGAAAAGAATCGTTGGTCTCACCTTTTCGCGCTTGACTTGGCCACGCAACATATGGAAGTACTGTCCAGCTGTGGTCAAATTCATCACCGCCATGTTTTCGCCGGCGCAATTCTGCAAAAAGCGCTCCATGCGCCCCGAAGAGTGCTCGGGGCCCTGGCCCTCATAACCATGCGGTAAAAGCATCACTAATCCCGAAGACTGGTCCCACTTATCGTGGGCCGCCGTGAGGAATTGATCAATGATAATTTGGGCGCCGTTGGCAAAGTCACCAAATTGGGCTTCCCATATCACCAGCGCATCGCGGCGAATCGTCGAATAGCCATACTCGAAGCCCACAGCGGCGTACTCCGAAAGGAGCGAGTCGTAGATCATGAAGCGCCCGATGGGTGAACTGTGACCTTTGGCAGCCGCAAATTCAGCCACGTGCTCAAGGGATACGTAATCATCGCCGGTCTTGTAGTCGATCAGAGCAGCGTGGCGATGGGAGAAGGTCCCGCGCCGAGAGTCCTGTCCAGCCATGCGGATGTCAGTTCCCTCGAGCATCAGCGAGCCGAAAGCGAGCGCTTCGCCCAGGGCCCAGTCGACCTCACCTGACTCGAGAGTGCTATGTCGCGCCTCAAGCTGTTTGAGGAGCTTGGGGTGGACGGTAAAACCCTTCGGCCAGCTATGCAGCACTTCTCCCAGGAGGGCTATGTCTGGCGCAGTAATGTGGGTATCGACGGGCTCCAACGCCACGTTATGTTCCGGCGCCTGAGGAAGCGCCGTCGGCTTGGGGGGTGCCGAAGAGCGCGTTTGATCGAGAGCCGATTGCAGGCGTGTCAAAAAGTCATCGAGCGAGTGCTCCGCTTCCTCCATGGTAATGTCGCCTCGGCCCACCAGCGACTCGGTGTATAGTTTGCGCACCGATCGTTTTGCCTCAATGATCTCGTACATTTGAGGCTGGGTATAACTCGGCTCGTCCCCTTCATTGTGCCCAAAGCGACGATAGCAAACCATGTCCACGACGACATCGCGGTGAAATGCCTCGCGGTAATCCATAGCGAGGCTCGCCACCCATGCCACCGCCTCGGGTTCATCTCCATTGACGTGCAGGATGGGCGCCTGAACCATCTTTGCCACGTCGGTGGCGTACCGCGAAGAGCGAGCTTGATCGGGGTTAGTGGTAAAGCCAACTTGATTATTGATAACCAGATGTACAGTTCCGCCGGTGCGATATCCTCCGAGCTGGGACAAGTTGAGTGTCTCCGCAACGACTCCCTGTCCAGCAAAGGCGGCATCACCGTGGAGGAGCACCGGAAGCACGCGAAACGAACCTCGCTCCCCCAAAGTATCCTGCTTGGCGCGCGCCATACCCTCTACGACAGGGTCAACCGCCTCAAGGTGGGAGGGGTTCGACGAAAGCGTCACCTCAATGGGCTGATGGTGGAAACCTTCGTATGTGCCACGGAAGCCCTTGTGGTACTTCACATCTCCAGAACCTTGCACGCTGGAAGGATCAAGGTTCCCTTCGAACTCCTTGAAGATCTCCGAATAACTCTTTCCAACGATGTTGGTAAGCACATTGAGTCTGCCACGGTGTGCCATGCCAATTACCGCCTCATTGAGCCCCAGCACTGCAGCACGGTCGAGGACCTGATCTAAAAAGACGATCGCCGACTCCGCACCTTCGAGACCAAATCGCTTCTGTCCGATGTAGCGAGTGTGAAGAAATCTCTCAAAGGCTTCCGAAGCATTTAAACGCCCGAGAAGATGCATCTTCTCGGCGGTGGTAAACTCCGGTCGAACCCCCTCAATGCGCATTTGGATCCAAGCTTTTTGGGCGGGATCCTGGATGAACATGTACTCCATGCCCACGGTACGGCAATAAGTATCTCTTAGAACCTGAAGTAGTTCGCCGAGGGTCATCTGGTTCTTGCCCCCAAGGCCGCCGACAAAAAAGGACCGGTCAAGATCCCAAACCGTAAGTCCATAGTGCGCAGGGTCGAGCTCTTCTGGCATCGCTGGTGACTTAAGCGCCAACGGGTCTAGCCGCGCCATCAGGTGGCCGCGTGATCTGTAAGTGTCGATAAGTTGATTGACCATCGCCTGCTTGCGCAGCTTCGTCAAATCCACGCTGTCGTGGTCATTGATATCGCGTTGCCATGTCACAGGCGGATATGGGATCGCCAAGGAGTCAAAGATTTCCTGGTAAAATCGGTGTTCACCAGTGAGGAGCTGGTGAATGTAACCGAGAAAGAGCCC
>JAKASN010000295.1 GCA_021819025.1 Actinomycetes bacterium
GGGATGTAGCTCAGCTGGAAGAGCACCTGCTTTGCACGCAGGGGGTCAGGGGTTCGAGTCCCCTCATCTCCACCAAAGTATCCGTATGAGAACCCTGCACCTTCTCGGTGCCCTCGAAACCAACCTCAGGCCCGTCCTCACTAAATGATCGGCTCTTCAGCTTTTATCCGGGTCTGAGGCTCTCCGGTCGGCGGCCAGGCAGTTGGGTCAGTCTGGGAAGGGGAGTGGCAGGGGAACCTGTAGCTTCTCAAACTTTGAAGAATAAGCAAGCCTTGAAAGGTTCCCGCCTGTTTTTGTCGAAGCTACCGATATCCGCAACCTCGTCGTCTTGTTGGAATAGTTGGAAAAGGATGAACTGAATATTCAGTAGTTTACTGGACAGTTAACTAACGAGTTGGTAAACTACGGCAATGAGAGAAGCGCTATGCAAGTAACAGACCGCCAATTGAACGCCACATTCACTGCGTTGTCCGACCCGACGCGCCGTGCGATTGTCGCACGACTAGCAGCTAGCGATGCCACTGTGAACGAACTAGCCGCCCCGTTCAAGATGACCCTGCCCGGGATCTCCAAGCACCTCAAGGTGTTAGAACGCTGTGGCTTGATCTCTCGCTCCCGCAGTGCGCAATTCCGTCCGTGCCATCTAGAACGCACTGCGCTCGACGACATCAGCCAGTGGGTCGAGGAAAACCGGCGAGTGTGGACGGAGCGATTTGACAAGCTCGACGAACATCTTCGCGACATCCAGAGCAACAAGGAAACATCGTGACAGACCAACAACCTACGCCTTATGAGCTGGAGTTCTCTCGTATTTTCGATGCACCGCGCGAGCTCGTGTTTCGCTGCATGATCGAGCCCGAGCACCTTACACACTTCTGGGGCCCGACCGGCGTCAGTGCTCCGTTAGAGAACATTCACGTCGATGCACAGCCTGGGGGTGTGTTCGAGACAGTCATGGTGCGCGACGACGACGCGAGCGAGTACGCCACATGTGCCACCTACCTAGAGGTGTCAGAGCCGGATCGCTTGGTTTGGCGAGAAGCGCATAGCGGCATCACGGTTACGACGATATTCAGCGCCCTCGACGGCGACCTCACCGAAGTTCACATCCACCAAACCAATGTGCCCGAGGCGTTCCGCAACACCGCGGCGCAGGCCGGGTTCCTGTCCTCCCTTGACCGGTTCGCCTTGTATTTGGATCAACTGATTGGGACGAGCGTGCCATGAACGATAATCCGTCGCTCCAGTCGGTAGTCGCCACACAATTTGAAGCGCTCGCCGAACTGCTGTCATCTGCATCTGACGCGACGTGGAACACAGGATCGCTTTGTGACGGTTGGCGAGTTCGCGAAGTCGTGGCTCACATGACAATGCCAGCCCGATATTCAGAGGCCCACTTCATGGAGGAGCTCGAACGATACGGATTCGACTTCACCCGGCTGTCGAATGAGATTGCATCGAGGGACGCTGGGGTGCGAACTTCCCAACTAATAGAAGACCTCCACTCAGATGAGCTGCACCATTGGACGCCACCTGGAGGTAGCTCCCACGACGCTCTTAACCACGTGGTCATCCATAGCCTAGATATAACCGTGCCACTCGGAAAAACGCGCCTGGCATCTGATGAGACCATTCGGATGATTCTCGACGACCTCACGCTGGGAGGCATTCATCGGAACTTTGGAATCGACATCGAAGGAAGAAGTTTCGAGGCTATTGACATTGGGTGGACCTTTAGTTCAGGTCAGTTGCTTCGAGGAAAAGCGGAGAATATAGCCCTGGCCCTTTGCGGTCGTAGCGTCCCGAACGGACCGCTAGAGGCCAACCCTCTTATGGGAACCGAGATAGACCAACGGTGACCTCGACCGGGGTTCTAATGCGTTCCGTCCGGGAGCCACACTTACAGTGCCCTTCTCGTATAAGGACTCCTCGCGAAGGTCTTCTATGCCAACTACCGCGTACTGGTCATTTCGCGACCTTGGCGTTGAGCAGGACATCAATCTGTCGACGGATGTCTGGTTCAGTTAGGAGAATTACGAGGAGGTACCTACTTCTTCCGAGTCCGCCCGTCGTCATTTTGCTGGGTACTCCTAGGATACGCCCGACCGACCTGTATACAACTCGTCCTGGTCAGATCCAGTTGACGATACGCGTTGATCGCCCGGCATGGAACAGACGTGGTCGAGTTCGACAAGACTCGGGAGAGGACCAGCAAAAGTAGCTTGGGAGAGGCGTGCCATGAAAAATAGGCGGATGGTTGTAAGATCAGCGTCTCTTGTTGGTAATTGACGGTTCAACCCCAATGAAATTTGTATCGCGAAATTCCCAATCGGCGGATTGCGTTCGAGCTTGCGTGAAAGTTGTCCGGTAGACATGACCGATTGCAACCTGGCTACCAGCCTGAACTGGACTATCGCAATCACAAATACCATTTGACGCCAGGTGACTTCCCACGACGTGTGGAATTCACGGGGTTTTCACGCATAACGTGGGTAGCTCAGCTAATTCCCGTTTACAGTCAGGAGGATATGCAAGTTAAGGTCGGATGCGAGTTCGTTTACAATGCTGAAGTCGCCACACACGCGGTGCTACAAGTCGAACCCCGACTTGAGGGCGACGTTTGCGCTCTCGACGAGCGTTGGACCAACGTTCCCCAAGTCGGGATGTCACGCTACGTAGATGGTTTCGGGAATACCTGTCGGCGACTCACCGTCCTTCCCGGCCGCTCCATATTGCACTACGACGCTTTGCTTGAGATGCCCCATGTTTCGGATCCTCAATTTCCCGGCGCTCGTGAGGTTGCACCTCAAGATCTCCCAAATGAAACCCTCGTCTACACGCTCCCGAGTCGGTTTTGTCCCACACAGGAGATGGCAAACGATGCCTGGAGTCTTTTTGGATCGTCGCCCCCGGGATGGGAACGTGTCCAGGCTATCTGTGACTGGGTCCACGACGAAGTCACCTTCGACTACGCCAGCGCGTCCCCTTTAGCTACTGCGGCTGATATTTTTATCCGTCGAGCTGGAGTGTGTCGGGACTTTACCCATTTGGCCATGACCTTTTGTCGAGCACTCAACATCCCTGCCCGCTACGTCTTTGGTTACCTTCCTGATATTGACGTCCCTGCGGCCACTGGGCCAATGGACTTCGCCGCATGGATGGAGGTGTATCTTGGCGGATCATGGTGGACGTTTGACCCGCGAAATAACCACCCCATGGTGGGCCGCGCTTTGATCGCGCGCGGGCGTGATGCGCTCGACGTCGCGATGGTTTCCACTTATGGGGGACCCGAGCTGCTTTCGATGACCGTTTGGGCCGATGAGGCTCGGCCGTGACCACACTGCTTTGGCTCCGGGACTTAGTGTCGTGGTAGCGGGAGCGCGTGCCAGGGCCATCCACCCCTCGCGTACCTTTGAGCTTGGACAGCTAATTCGTTATGGATATAGTGCCCCCGTCCGCCATCTTCACCAGCGGCTACGGACCATTCCGCCTCCGAGGTATGCGCATCAGCATCGGCAGAGGTGGCGCCTTGCTGTCAGCGGCGCTGATCATCCACGTACAGAGGTCTCCTTCGACGCCTTCGCCAACCTGGTCATTGAGACCACCGCCGCCCGAGTTGATGGCGCGGTTGAGTTCGAATTGGAGCTTGAAGTTAAGGTAGAAGACGTTGGTCCGATACATCGGACGAGCGCAGGAATGCGCTATCTCTCCCCAACACACTTGACCTCAGCAGATGAATCCGTCGCCGAATTGGCCACCGCAGTCAAGGGCGGCGATGTTGGTTTACTCTGTGCTCGAGTGCATCAAGCGCTTGACTATGAATGGGGAGTAACCGACGTGAGCACGACCGCAGCCGAAGCCTTGGCTGGTGGGAGTGGCGTTTGCCAGGACTACGCCCATATCATGCTTGCGGCGTGCCGGCACGCCGGTCTCCCCGCCCGTTATGTCTCGGGACATCTACCGGGAGAGGGTGGTAGCCATGCGTGGATTGAGGTGCTCCACCCACAAATTGGAGATCGGAA
>JAKASN010000296.1 GCA_021819025.1 Actinomycetes bacterium
TGCGCCGCTGATTGGAAAAGGGAAGTGGGTCGGGTCCCGCGTGATGGCGCTTCCATTGCGCGGCGTAGCCATCCCGCCCGCCTGGCGAGAAGATGATCCCGTGGGCGTGACCCATGTTGTCACCCAAGAGACCGAACGCTACCTCGCCGAGAAATTCGAAGACTTCCACGCGATCTGCAATTTCACACGTGGCGAGTACCTGCTCGGCCCGAAACCCTATTCAACCTGGCTTGCCGATCCCGCCGGGCCCGGGCAACTCCTGCTGCGCCTCCTCATTACCAGCACCGCGCTGAACTGGTCAGGATGCGAAATCGCCGTCACCCCGGTAGTCCTCCCCTGGATGCGAAACATCACCGCCACAGCCACCCGGCTCATGCGTGAAGAGCAGCGGCCCGCCCGACGGCCAGCTACGCCCGCACCCTCCATCAAGTCGATGCGCGAACAGCGCGCCGAACCCCCGACGCCAAAGCCGCGCCCATGACTATCGAAGAGCAGCTCGCCTACTTTCTTACCGCCGCCGGAATCCAGGGATTCGAACGCGAGTACCGCTTCGCACCCCCGCGGCGCTGGCGCTTCGACTTCGCCTGGACAGAGATCCGCCTCGCCCTTGAGATCGAAGGCGGCACCTGGGTAACAGGACGCCACAACCGGCCAGCTGGATTTGCCAAGGATCTTGAGAAATACAACACCGCCACCCTTATGGGATGGCGGGTGCTGCGGGTTACCCCCGCGCAGGTAACAGATGGTACCGCTCTGGCCCTGGTGCAAAGGGCCACCAATACCGAGTCGGCCAATCTCTAAGGACCAGTGTCGCGCACCAGCGTGAGCGCCGGAGTGGAATCGCCGCCCTTGGACGCTTCGAGGAGGCGCGCATTCGCAAGCCGTAGCTCGGCCCGTTGCTGCTCTGATTCCAGGTCCCGGACCATCTGGCGAAATTGCGGTGCCGTCGGCGGCCAGTCGGATTGCTTGGTTCCCCACGCCATCGCCGCCGGGATGAAAAGAGTAGCGTCCAAATCCCGCATCAAGAACGCCCATGCCTTGAACTCGGCCTCGCCAAGCTTCAAATTCCGGTACCATCCCGCCATAAGCGTCACGGCGCCCGAAAGTGCGGTGGCCGTCTCCTGTGATACCTCGTCGACTTCGCGCATCTGCGCCTCGATTGTCGCGCGGGTGTCCATCTAGTCCGCCCGATCCTCATCCGCCTCCGCGCACGAGGAGCACAGGCTGCCGAGCTCGAAGTCGTGCTCCACCCACCAGCACCCTCCCTCGCAGGCTTCGTCCTCGGTACAGCCGCAAACCCGGCAGAACTCAATGTCGAACATCGGACTTCTCCTCTCTCGCGCGATCAATCACATCGTCTCCCACCTCGCGACGGATCTGGTGCGCACCTTCTATATATGCACCCCAAACGCATCTGATTCGCCCCGCCAAAGACCTTCCCTGGCCCCTCTGTCCACCGCGCATATATATCGTCATGGCAACCTTGACTCAACTGATCGAAATGGCAAAGCTCACCAGCTCGGGCATCGAAATGAGCAACGAAGAACTGGTGACGGAGATCCAGCGCCTCGACAACTCCACCCTCACTGCCGACCGGAAACGCCTCGCCGAACTCCAGGCCAAGCTTTTGGCCCAGAATGCCGGGCTAATAATCAAAGTCGCGCACCGTTACAACCGCGCCAAGGCTTTCACTCCCGACGAAGCGGCGGAGATCTCCATGGCCCCGCTGATTGCAGCCCGCAAGTTCGATCCCAATCGCGGCGTGAAGTTCTGCGCCTGCCTCCCCTGGTACGTCCGCTCCGCTCTTCAGGCCGAGCACGCCTTCGGCTCTGGCCAGTCCCAGTCGGTCTATGCGCGTGCCAAGGCGAAACTCAACAACATCGACAGATTTACCGCCGAACAGGTGGCCCGTGCCGAAGAGACGCTGCGCTCCAAGGCGGTGCTCGATACCCCGGCCATCGCCGCGAAGTTGACTGACAACATCTCCGCCGAAGAGATCTTTCTGGAGACGACCGAGAAAAGCGAGACCGCAACGAGAAAAGAGCGCATGCTCACCCTTGCCACCGAAGCGCTAACATTGCTCACCCGAGAACAGAAAGAAGTCCTTGCATCCCTTCTCGCTCTAGCCCCCCGCGGAGGCGATGCCGATGGCCTGCGCACGTCCCCGGCGATCGCCCGCCAGCTCCACGTGAAAGTCCAATACGCCGAGACCCAGAAGCGCCAGGTATTCGACATCGTTCAGGACTACATCCTCGAAAACGAGCCCAGCCTGCGACCCCCCAACTGGCAGCCCCGCCAGCAAGGAGTGTGGCTCCCCGAGATGCAGGGATTTCTCATGGGCCTCTTCGGCACCCCGACCGCAGATGAGATCGCGAACTACCGCAAGGTGTCCAAGAGACGGATGCGGCTTCGATAATGGGGCGCTCCCGGTTCAAGAAGGCCGGTCTCTAAAGAAAACCCTTGACAATGCCGAAATGATTACAAGGGTGCGATTCCGGCTGTCCGCCCCAGGCGGTCGTCTCGTCCCTGTACCAAGCACTCATTGCCGAGTCGAATAAGGTGGGATGAAGAGTTGCGGGTGTTCTTGAATACGCCCCGTAGGAACTGATCGGGAGAGAGTATGGCCGAGCCCGCGCCCGCGCGGCACGCGACACGCATGCGAGGGCACGACCTCGCCCGCAATCTCGTGCACCCTCCCTTCTCGGACCGACGCTTCTGGATCGCCCAGGCCATGGTGGCGGTGGTCTTTCTCATCCACCTTGGAGCGGATCTCGCTCACGCTCATGCGATGACCCCCGTTCCCGAGTTCGTGTGGGCACTGCTGCTGCTCCTGCCCGTGGTATATGCGGGCACCACCTTTGGCCTGGTGGGATCGCTCGGCACCGCGCTCACGGGGGTCGCGACCCTGGTACCCACCGAGCTGATCCTGCCTCATTCCAGCCTCCAGGTTTGGGGAGCGTTGAGTGTTTTTGTCATGGTTCTGGTCACAGCCGTCGTACTTGGTGTCGGTTTCGAGGAGATGCGGACCGCGGCAAAGGCGCAGGCGGCTGCTGAGGCGTTTGCCAAGAGCGAAGAGCGTTTCCGCCTCGCCTTCGATGGCAATATGGCCGCGATGGCGACGGCGGATTTGGAGGGACATGTCCTGCAAGCCAACCGCGCGTTCTGCGAAATGCTTGGACGCACCGAAGAGGAGATCATCGGCGAGAGCTTCATGAACTATACCCACCCTGACGATCTCGCCATCTCCGAGGCGATCAACCGCCAGATTGCTCTTGGCGAAGTCGACCAGGTGCGATACAACAAGCGCTATCTGCACAAGAACGGTGGAATAGTCTTCGCAGAGGTGTCGAAGTCCCTCTCCCGCGACGACAACGGAGCACCAGCTTTCGAAATCACCTCCATCCGCGATGTTACCGAAGAGAGGACCCTTTCCGCTGAGCTTTCGCATCAGGCTCTCCACGATCCCCTCACCGGACTTCCCAACCGGGGGCTCTTCGAGGACCGCCTCTCCCGGGTACGCGAACGCGCTGTGCGCCACAACACCCAGATCGCTGTGCTGCTGATGGATCTCCATGACTTCAAGAGCGTGAACGAAACCTTCGGACACCATGTCGGCGACCAGCTCCTCTTGGCCCTTGCCAGGCGCCTTGAGAATGTCGCCCGCCATTCGGACACCCTGGCCCGCTTTGGGGGCGACGCCTTCATCTATCTCGCCGAAGGACTCGCCGATCCTACCGAGGCGCAGACAACCGCCGAGCGTCTGCTGGGAGTGTTCGCCGAGCCTTTCCTGATCTCTGGTACCAACATGAAACAGAGTGCGAACTTAGGGGTGGTGGCCTACGATTCCACTGGCGATGCCACTGTTTCCGAGCTGATCCAGGATGTGGATACCGCACTTTATGAAGCCAAGCGCCGCGGCGCCGGGCAAATAGTCCGCTTCGTGCCCGAGATGCGCGCCCGCACCGCGAACAGCTTCCAGCTTGCCCAGGATCTCTCCCGTGCCCTCGAACG